>NZ_JCBANC010000009.1:0-128401 GCF_059760815.1 Achromobacter sp. 1012554356
CCCCCTCAAACATCCCCCTCACTCGCCCGCGTTCCCGCCGGCGTCGCGCGCCCCTTGTTTTTCGCAATCGCCATGAACTCCCGCTCCGCCGCGCCCAGCACCGCATCCACATGCAGGTGCGCCATCGCATACTGCCGGGCGGCGGCGCCCAGGGTTTCGCGGATCTGTGCGTTGTAGCTGAGCTTGCGCACCGCCTCGGCCATCGCCACAGCATCCTCGGGCGGTGTGAGCAGCCCGCAGCGCGATACGACATTGGCAAGCTCCGTGCCGCGCGCCGCGCCGCAGACGACCGGGCGGCCGCTGGCCAGCATGCCGGTCAGTTTGGATGGCATCACCAGGTCGGCGGCACCTGCGCGCTGGGGCAGCAGGTGGATGTCTGCCGTGCCCAAAAGCGCACCCAGCCGTTCCGCCGGCTGCAAATCCAGAAAGATGACGCGCGTCAAACCACGGCATTTTTCCTCGAGCGCCGCGCGTTCGGGTCCCTGGCCACAGAACAGAAACCACAGGCGGTCCTCGCGGTTCAGGCGGCGTGCCACGTCCGCGAGGATCTGCAGGCCCTGCTTGCCGCCCATGTTGCCCGAATACAGCGCAACGATGGCGTTGTCCGGGATGCCGAGCTGCGCACGGTAATCGCCGCCTTCGGCCAGCGGCGTGATGGCATTGACGTCGATCCAGTTGGGTAGCAGCACCGCGCGGGCCGGGTCGATACCCTTGGAAAGCGCCAGATCCAGCATGCGGTTTGAAATCGTGGACACACGGTCAAACCTGCGCATCAGCCAGCGTTCGGCGCGCTTGACCATCGATCGCAGGGCGCCGCCCTTGAGCAGCCCCAGTTCGAACGCCGCGTCGACCTCGAAGTCCTGGATGTGCAGCCAGGCGCGCGCGCCGGTCAGGCGCGCTGTCAGCCAAGCGGCCGGCGCGCAGAAGAGGGCGGGTTCGACGACCAGGATGATGTCCGGCCGCCGCATCGCTGCGCGCAGCAGCGACGGCAGGCTGGACAGCGCGAAGCTGGCCAGGTGCACCAGCCGCTTGGCGCCGCCTGGTCTTTCGGGCACCCACAAGGGCGCGCGCCGCACCGTTACGCCGCGGCGCGTTTCCTTGGTGTAGCGTGTGCCGCGGTAGCCCTCGTGCACCTGCCATTGCGGGTAGTAGGGCGGGGCGGTGACCACGCTGACTTCGTGTCCGCGAGCGGCCAGCCATTCGGCCAGTTCGGCGGTGTATTTGCCGGTGCCGGTCAGTTCGGGCGCGTAGTTGATGCCATAGATGAGTATTTTCATGTTGGCGTGGCGGTGCGGGGCCGGATGGGGCGGCACGGGTTGCCGTGGCAGACCATCGCGGCCGGCATGTTGCGGAACACCGAGCTGCGTGCGCCGATCACCGCCTCGCGCGCGATCGTTACGCCCGGTCCGACAAACACGTCCGTGGCCACCCACGCGCCGTCTTCGACGCGCACGGCGCGTTCGCGTAGCGGGAAGTCGGGCCGGCCGGCGTCGTGGTCTGCCGCGCACAGGTAGCTGCGCTGGGACACCACGGCGTGCGCGCCGATGTGGATGGGTCCCAGGCTGTAGATCACCGCGTCGTCGCCGATCCAGGCGTAATCGCCGATCTCCACCTTCCAGGGATAGGTGACCGTGGCCGTGGGCCGGATCAGCACCTTGTGGCCCACGCGCGCGCCAAAGCAGCGCAGCAGCCAGCGGCGAAAGCCGTAGGCCACCTGCGGCGACCAGCGGAACAGCGTGCCTTGCACCATCCACCACAACTGCACGGTCAGCGCAGAACGCCCGCGCTGACCCGGCGCCAGCGCGAACTGGTCCAGGCGTTGCAATGTGCTCATTTGGCCGCTCCCGCAACGGCATCGCGCCGGGACGCGGCCTCGGTGGCCTCGCGCGCCTTCAGGATTTCCTCGGTCTTGATGCGGATCTGCCAGTAGTACATGGCGCGCGCGACGGCATAGTCATAGCCCGCCTTGCCGTCCAGGAAGCCCAGCTTGAAGACGTAGGAATGCAGGAACGAGATGGGCGCCTTGAACGGCATGGCCTGGAAAATGCGCTTGAGCAGCGCGCGGCCGCCCACGTTGGCTTCGCGTGGGTCGTTCATCAGGCCCTTGGTGCGCAGGTTCGCTTCCCAGTCCGAATAGCGGTTGTGCTTGTCGAAGTAGTGATAGAGCGAGTCGTGGTCGTTGTGCACCATGCGCTGGCGCAGCGCGAATGTCTCGCCCTCGACCTGCGGCTGGTAGTGGCCTTCGACCTCCCACATGTTGGCGACGTCCAGGTCGTCGTAGTCCAGGAAGCGGGAGCGGTCGCGCGCCAGCAGCGCCAGCTTGTAGACGCGGTGGCCGTGCTCGAGCTTCTTGCCGCAGAACACGTAGTCGAACGGCACGAACGCGCCGCCCGCGCCTGCCGCAAAGCGTGGCAGCACGTCGCGGATTTCGGCCGCGAGGCCCGGCGTCATCTCTTCGTCGGCATCGACGTACAGGACGACAGGGTGGGTGAAGGGCAGTTGCTCCAGGCACCACTGCTTTTTCTTGGGATACTTGCCGTCCCACTGGAAATTCGAGACGCGCGCGCCCATCGCCGTGGCGATCGAGCAGGTGGCGTCCGTGCTGTTGGAGTCCACGACAAAGACTTCGTCGAACTCCACCAGCCCCTTCAGGCACTTCGCGATGTTGCGTTCCTCGTTCTTCGTCATCACCACGACGGATACCGGTATCTTCTGCATGATGCTGTCCTGTTCAGGGCGTTCCGCGCTGCATGAGCGGGCGGAAGAGATCGATGACGTTGCGGCAGTGCCGCTCAAGGGAAAAGGCGTCCGCGCGCTCGGGGCCCTGGGCCGCCAGCTTCTCGCGCATCTCGCCGTCGTAGGCCAGGCGCCGCACGGCATCGGCCAGCGCCGCCGCGTCGCCCACCGGCACCAGCAGCCCGTAGCGGCCCGCGTCCAGAATCTCGGCGGGGCCGTGCGGGCAGTCCGTGGAGATTACGGGAACGCCCAGGCACAGGGCCTCGACCAGCACGTTGCCAAAGCTCTCCCGCACGGACGTGAGCGCGAAGGCGCCAGCGCCGGCGATAACCGGAAAGGGATTGTCGATGTGACCTGCCAGCGTGACCTGCGTGCGCGACGGCCTGTCGTCGATGCGCTTTTGCAGGGCGGCGTGCTCGGAGCCTTCGCCCAGGATCGTGAACGCGATGCGCGGATCGTCGAGCAGCGCGGCGGCATCTATCAGCGTGGCGTAGTCCTTGACCGCCTCCAGGCGGCCCACGGCAACCACGTGGTAGGGCGACTCGCCGTCGTCGGCCGGCTTGGGCTGCGCGCCTTGGCGGCGCACGTTGTCCAGCGGCACGCCGTTGTAGATGGTGTGGACCTTGCCGCGCAGCGGCGGAAACATGCTGACCAGGTCTTCCTTCACGCCGCGCGACACGCCCACCACGGCATCGTGCCGCCGGTAGGTCTGGCTGACCAGCCAGCACTTCAGACGCCGCATTTTTGAGGCGCCGTAGTGGATGGCCGGGCTGCTGTGTTCGAACGCCACCGTGCGGAAGTTGCCGCGCAGGATCTTTCTGGCCAGCACGACCAGCATGTTGCACAAGAGGCCATGCGAGCAGACGATGGCGGGCTTTTCGCGGCGGATGTGCTGCAGCAGCTTGAAGAACGCCACGGGCAGCGCGAGCCGCAGCTTGGTTGGGGACTCGATGATGGGAAATGCGCGGGTGACCTTGGGATTGGCGATGGGGTACTCGCGATTGCGCGAGCGCAGCAGGAACAGGGAGGAGTCCACCCCCTGTTCCGGCAACGCATCCACAATGAAGGCGACGCATCTTCCGACGCCGCCATGCAAGTCCGGTGCGACAAACAAGACATCAGGCATGGGGTATTACTCGCGTGGGTGGCGTCCGGCGCACGATGTCCGGACGGGGGCTGTGAACGGGCGGTTCGTTGCGGGGCACGGGCATGATCTGTGCATTGCGGATCAGAGACAGGCAATAGCACAGCAGAAAGCCGGTAAACGCGGTCTTGGGCGCATAGGCCAGGCCACCGGACATCGAGTCGATGAAGATATAGATGGGCGCGGTGGCGAGCAGATATCGCCGGTGCATCTCCAGCCCGGGATGGGCATAGCGCCGAAAGAGCGAGAACAGCAGGATCAACAAGGGCGGCAGCATGATCATGGTCGTGCCGACCACCCCGAACTTCATCAAGTAGAAGGCCCAGGAGTTGTGCGCGAACGTGCTCAGTTCAAAGCCGTTCTCGCCCATCACCCAGCTGCGAAAGCCCGCACCCTTGCCAAAGACGGGGCTTTCGGCAAAGAACTGCATCTGGCCTTCCATTTCCTGCACCCGCGCGCCGTAGCTGGAGTCTTCGTCCAGGCGCTCGACGCTGAAGATGCGATCGGTAAGCACGTCCAGATAGCCAATGCTGGCGAAGATCAGCACGCCGGCCACGGCCGCCGGCGCGAAGATCATCACGGCGCGGCGGCGGATGTCGGCGCTGCCGGCCAGCAGCACGGCGATGATGACGGAGATCGCCAACTGCAGGTACTGGCTGCGGTTCAGCGAGAACACCAGCGCCATCACCATGAACAGGATCAGCGCGTAGGCCTTGGGACCCGATACGTTCAGCGTGCGGCGGAAGTACAGCAGCGACACCACGCCCATCGGGATCGCCCACACGCCCAGGCGCACGTTGCGCAGGGGGTTGGCCACGCTGAAGCCGGCTGCCTGTTCCACCAGCATCAGCGCGGCGACCGCCAGGCTCGCCGCCACGATGTACTTTTGCAGGATCGCGTAGGCGTGCGGACTGTCGATGTCCTTGTAGCAAAGGAAGGGCGTGCACAAAAAGTAGAAGACGATGCGCAAGTCGCGCGCGACGTCGCCGGTCTCGATGCCCGGGTGGTGAACGGACACCAGCAGCAGGTAGATCACCGAGATCGCCTGGATGCCGAGCAGCATGCCCAGCGCGCCGCGCGGCAACGCGTACGCGCGCGGGTCGGCCAGCCTGAGCGCCTTGACCCCCAGCATGGCCACGAACAGCAGATCGAAGGGCGACAGTTTGAAGCTGCCCACGCCCACGACGAACCTGTCGTCGTTCAGCGCCAGCGCGGTGAAGACGAACAGGCCCAGGAGGTGCAGGGTGGAAAGTCGGCGGCGCGTGGTCATTGCAGTTCCGTATCAGTGAGGGCCGGCCTAGTGCGCGGCCCAGTCGTCGCGTCCGAAGATCTTGGTGGTCAGCTTTTCCAACAGATAGGTCAGATCGCCTTGCCGGGCGTGCGCGGCCACCTTCGAGGCGCGGCAGGACAGTTCGAACAGCTTTCCGAGTCCCGGCTCGGTGCGCCGGATGCGGCTGACGATCTGTTCGCGCTCTTCCAGCAGCACGTCCTGCATCAGCGCCGTCTTGGTCTCGTCGTGGGCGGTGTACACGCCCAGCGCATCGGGCACGATCAGGTTCTTGCCCTCGCGCAGCAGCCGGCTCCACAGCTCCAGATCCATGCAATAGCGCATGCTTTCCTGCAGCAGGCCGTACTTGCGCAGCAGGTCGCGGCGGAAGATCGCGGATTGGTTCGGGATCGAGGCCTTCACCACCGTCAGCGTGCCGCGGTTGACGGGCGTGTAGTGGATCTTGCGGAAGATGCGGTTGTCGGCATCGGCCACGAACAGGTTGCCGCTGACGATCGGCGCGCGTCCGCGTGCCGCCGCCGTGCCCAGCTTGCGCAGCGCGCCCGGGAAATACAGGTCGTCCGAGTTCTGCCAGCCGACGTAGTCGCCCGTGGCGCGTTCGAAGCCCTTGTTGATCGCGTGCGACTGGCCCCGGTCCGGCGTGCTTTCCCAGTACGACAGATAGCGCTCGTACTTTTTGATGATGTCCACGCTGCCATCGGTGGAGCCGCCGTCGATGATGATGTACTCCAGCCGCGGATACCCCTGGTTCAGCACGGACAGGATGGTGCGCTCCAGGAACTTGGCCTGGTTGAACGAGGGAGTCACGATCGTCACCTTGGGCAGCAGGCCGCTGGCGATGGGCGCCGGCGGACGGAGCTCGCGGACGAAGTCGATGAGCTGGCGTGAATACTCGTTATGGCGCTTGCGCATGTAGGACCTCAGCATGTTGGTTATCGGGTGGCCGCAGGCATGGCGCCCGGAAACTCGGGGCGGGATTGACGGATGGCGAGGGCCACGCCGGCCAGCGTGATCGCCGCGTAGGCCATGCGGCCCCAGGCTGCGGCGTGTTCCCCCGCCACGTGAACCAGTCCCGCCATGACGCCCAGCATTGCCAGTCCGCCCAGTCCGTTCAGGATCGCGACGGCCCGGGAATTGCCGAGCCCCAGGAGGGAGAAGTGCGCCGCGGCGTTCAGGGACAGCAGACCCGACGCGACGATCAGCAACTGGAATGTGCCCAGATGGCCGCTGGCGACGTTGTCGCCCAGCAGGACGTTCAGCAGCGGGCGGCTGACCGCCAGAACCGCCAGGGTGGCGCCGGCCGACAGCGCCAGGTTCCACAGCATCATGCGGCGGATCTCGCGTTCGGCGGCCCCCGGGTAGGGCGGCGACACCGACAGGCGCGTCACGCGCGGCATCGCTTTCTGGAAGATGGCGACGGACGCCGTGTGGATGATCTGGCCCACTTGCACGCCCACGGTGTAGATCGCCAGCGCCGCCGGCCCCATGAGGCTGCCGACCAGCACCCGGTCGACCGAGCCGAAGGCCAGCGCGCTCAGGCTGTTCAGCCACGACCAGCGCGAGAACCGGAAGGCGGCCATCATGGCGCCGCGATCGCGCACGGGCCGCACGATGTAACGGTCATAGGCGCGCGAGAAAACGCGCATCTTCACGCTGCCCGCGATCAAGAGGCCCAGCGCCTGCGCCAGCCCCGTCCACGTGGGCGAAGCGGTGTACCAGGCGGCCGCGCAGGCCAGCGCCATCGTGCCGGTGCGGCTGAAGACCTCGCACAGCGCGGTGGCGCGAAAGTCCTCCCGGCCTTTCAGGCAGCCGGAAAAGAGCTGGTCATACTGCTGCGTGAGGTAGATGGCGAGCGCCGGCATGGCCAGCATCGTCACCGCCACGCCGCCAAACGTGGCTTCTGGCCAGCCCAACCCCACCACGCCCCACAACAGCACCGCCGCCAGGGTCACGACGGCCAGCGCACAGCCGATCAGCGACATGCTGACGCCCGCCGCGCGGTAAGCGCCGCCCGGTGCGTGCGCGCTCTCGGAGACCAGCTTGGTCGCGGTCACGGCCGCGCCCAGGTTGGCCGCGTTGCCGAATCCGGCCAGCGCGATGATCATCGAATACTGGCCGAAGCCGACCGTGCCGAGCTGGCGAAAGAGGATCGGCAGCGCCACCAGCGCCGCGACGGGACCGATGCCGTACTCCACCAGCCCCCAGAAGGAGGCATTGCCGGCGATGTGTTTCTTCACGAATCCAAGCATCGGTAACCCTGTCTGTCATGCTGGCGCGGCCGTCAGGCCACCGGCAGCGCCTGTTGCGTGCGCTCGCGCAGGAAATGGCCATAGGCCAGCGTGATGCCGTGCGTCAGAGAGATCTCCGGCCGCCACCCCAGCGCCTGCACGCGCGACGAGTCCATCAGCTTGCGCGGCGTGCCGTCGGGCTTGGACGTGTCGTAGACGATCTTGCCCTCGTAGCCGATCACGCGCGCCACCAGCCGCGCCAGGTCCGCAATCGAGATGTCCTGGCCGGCGCCGATGTTGTAGATGCCTTCGGCGTCCGGATGCTCCATCAGCATGACGCTGGCCTGCGCCAGGTCGTCCACGTACAGGAATTCGCGCAGCGGCGACCCGGTGCCCCAGATCGTCACGCTTTCAGCGTTGGCCTCGCGGCCTTCGTGGAACTTGCGGATCAGGGCCGGCAGCACGTGGCTGCTGTGCAGGTCGTAGTTGTCGTGCGGGCCGTACAGGTTGGTGGGCATGGCGCAGATGAAGCGCGCGCCGTGCTCCCGCTGATAGGCTTCGCACAGCTTCAGGCCGGCGATCTTGGCGATGGCGTAGGGTTCGTTGGTGGCTTCCAGCGGACCGGTCAGCAGCGCGTCCTCGCGGATGGGCTGCGGGGCCTCGCGGGGGTAGATGCATGACGAACCCAGGAACAGCAGCTTGCGCACCCCCGCCGCATACGCCGCGCGGATCACGTTGCACTGGATCATCAGGTTCTTGTACAGAAAGTCCACCGGATGCGTCTGGTTGGCCAGGATGCCGCCCACCTTGGCGGCGGCCAGGTACACCACATCGACCGGCGTGGTCGAAAAGAAGCGGTGCACCTGGTTCTGGTTTTCCAGGTCCAGTTCCGCGCGGCTGCGGGTCAGCACGTGCTCGTAGCCGCGCCTGTGCAGTTCGCGGGTGATCGCCGCGCCCACCATCCCGCGGTGGCCGGCGACGAACACGCGTTGGTCCAGGTTCGTCATGTCGGCTACTCCTTGTAGGCGTAGATTTCGTAGCCGTTCTGTTCGACCAGCGCATCGCGCCGCGCGTCCTTCAGGTCGCTTTCGACCATTTCCTTGACGAGCTGCGCGAACGTGGTGCGGGGCGACCAGCCGAGCTTCTCGCGGGCCTTGGTGGGGTCGCCCAGCAGGGTTTCCACTTCGGTCGGACGGAAGTAGCGCGGATCGACGCGGACGATGACCTGGCCGGCCTTGACGTCGTGCACCGGCGAGAACAGCACGGTGGCCGTCTCTTCAAGGCCTTCGCCTTCCCATGCCAGCAGGATGCCCAGCTCGCGCGCCGCCGTGTTGATGAACTCGCGCACGCTGTATTGCATGCCGGTCGCGATGACGTAGTCCTCGGGCGTGTCCTGCTGCAGCATCAGCCACTGCATTTCGACGTAGTCGCGGGCGTGTCCCCAGTCGCGCAGGGCGGACAGGTTGCCCAGGTACAGGCATTCCTGCAGACCCAGCACGATGCGCGCCAGGCCGCGGGTGATCTTGCGCGTCACGAACGTTTCGCCGCGCTTGGGCGATTCGTGGTTGAACAGGATGCCATTGCAGGCGTACATGCCGTAGGCTTCGCGGTAGTTCACGCTGATCCAGTAGGCGTAGAGCTTGGCGGCGGCGTAGGGGCTGCGCGGGTAGAAGGGGGTCGTTTCCTTCTGCGGCGTTTCCTGCACCAGGCCGTACAGCTCGGACGTCGACGCCTGATAGAAGCGCGTCTTGTTTTCCAGCTTCAAGATGCGGATGGCTTCCAAGAGGCGCAGCGTGCCCAGGCCGTCGGCATTGGCGGTGTATTCCGGCTCCTCGAACGAGACGCCCACGTGGCTTTGCGCGGCCAGGTTGTAGATCTCGTCGGGCTGCACCGACTGGACGATGCGGATGAGGCTGCACGAGTCCGTCATGTCGCCGTGGTGCAGCACGAAATTGCGGGGCTGGTCGTGCGGATCCTGGTACAGATGGTCGATCCGCGCGGTATTGAACAGCGAAGCGCGCCGCTTGATGCCGTGGACCTCATAGCCCTTGGCCAGCAGAAGCTCCGCCAGATAGGCCCCGTCTTGGCCAGTTACGCCGGTAATCAGTGCCCGTTTTGGCATGGTTGTGTCCTTAAGACTTAGTGACTGCACGAAAGGAGCCGATGGCTGCGTTACCAATGTGCAAAGAGATTACTGTTGCACCAGCCGCTGAGATATCGGCCAAAAGGTCTAAGAGATCCGCCTGTCGGTAGGGGAAAAAGGACTGGATTGATTCATCCACCGCACCGAGGGCGGTAGCCGCCAGCATGGCAACCAGCGCGGGGCGCCGGTTCACCGACAGGTAGATCAGCGCGGTCAGGAGGGCGTAGGCGGCCAGGTGCAGCCGCTTGTCGCCAAAGGCATCGGACATGTCCGCCGCCAGCCCTGGCATGTTGCCCACCGTGACCAGCACGGCAAAAAAGAGCGCCGCCGCGGGCAGGCAGATTCTTGCCATGCCCGGGCGCCAGAAAGGAACCCGATCCGGAGAGGGATCTTCGCCGCCGGGCCGCCCCAAGGCGAAGACGGCCCCCTTGGGGGGCAGCAAGCGCGCGGAGCGTGTGCGGCGTGGGGGCTTGTCTTCGCCGCCGGGCCGCCCCAAGGCGAAGACGGCCCCCTTGGGGGGCAGCAAGCACGCGGAGCGTGTGCGGCGTGGGGGCTCCCTAAACACGGCCGTAGATGTCCTGGAAACGGACGATGTCGTCTTCGCCGAGATAGGCGCCGGATTGCACCTCGATGATCTCCAGCGGAATCTTCCCGGGGTTTTCCAGGCTGTGGATCTCGCCCAGCGGGATGTAGGTCGACTGGTTCTCGGTCAACAGGTACTGCTTGTCCCCGTTGTAGATCCGCGCCGTGCCCGACACCACGATCCAGTGCTCGGCGCGGTGGTGGTGCATCTGTGAGGACAACCGCGCGCCCGGTTTCACGGTAATGCGCTTGACCTGGTAACGCGGCCCCTGGCCGACGGAGTCGTACGACCCCCACGGCCGCTGGACCTCGCGGTGGTGGTTCAGTTCGCTGCGGTGCTGCGACTTGAAGACCTCGACCAGGCGCTTGACGTCCTGCGAGCGCGATTTGTGCGCCACCAGGACGGCGTCGGCCGTCTCGATGACGACGATGTCGTCCAGGCCCACCGAGGCGACCAGCCGGCTGGTCGAATGGATGAGGCAGTTGCGCGAGTCCTCCACCATGACGTCGCCCGTCGTGGAGTTGCCTTCCACGGACTTCTGGGCGATGCCCCAGACGGCGTCCCACGCGCCGACGTCGCTCCATGAGGCGGCCAGCGGGATGACCACCGCGCTGTCGGTGCGCTCCATGATGGCGTAGTCCATCGAATCGCTGGGGCATGCCTCGAACGCCGGGCCGTCCAGATGGAAGAGCCCGTTGTCGCCGTGCCCCGTCGCCACGGCCGACTGCGCCTGCGCGAGGATCTTGGGCGCCAGCCGACCCAGTTCGGCCAGGAAGACCGACGCCTGGAAGGCGAACATGCCACTGTTCCAGTAGTAGCCGCCGTCGTCGATGAAGCGTTGGGCGACCTCGGGCGAAGGCTTTTCCACGAACCGGCGCACGCGGCGCGCGGGCGCCATGGCGCCCGGCTCATCCGCCTGGATGTAGCCGTAGCCGCTGAGCGGCGCGGTCGGCTTGATGCCGAACGTCACCAGCGCGCCCTGGCGGGCCGCGTCGTACGCCTGGGCGAATGCGGTGCTGAGCAGTTCGCCGTCCTCCAGCACGTGGTCTGACGGCATGATGAGCATGATGGGATCTTCGCCATCCTGCATTGCCCGCAGCGTGGCGGCGGCGATGGCCGGCGCCGTGTTGCGCGCAAACGGTTCCAGGATGACCTCGACGTCCTTGATGCCCAGCTCCTCGGCCTGTTCCGCCGCGATGTAGCGATGCGCCTCGTTGCAGACGAGGATGGGCCGCTCCTGGGCGCCCGCCGAGTTCAGCCGGCGCAGGGTGTTCTGCAGGAGGCTGCGGTCATCGGTCAAACGGATGAACTGCTTCGGCAGCAGTTCGCGCGACAGCGGCCACAGGCGCGAGCCTGAACCGCCGCAAAGAATCACTGCCCGGTACGGGGGACGGGGGGTGGTCATGGCTCTCACTCCTTGAAGTAGGCCTGGGTGTACGGATGCACGCCGGGATCGGCGGCGATCACTTCCCGCGGCAGCCAGCGGTAGCCGCTGTGCTGGGCCAGGGGAAGGCTTGCGGTATCCAGAGAAAGCTCGGCCTCATACGCGAGGACGACGTAGTGGGTGGAGCGTCCCGCCTCACCCGCGAAATTGGTGCCATAGAAGTGCTCGTACACGCCGCGCGGCGTCCACTCCAGATCGGGCAGCGACAGGCCCAGCTCGTCGTGGACGATGCGGTGCAGCGCGTGGCGCAGGGACTCGTTCTTGCGGATCCGGCCGCCGGGCACGAACCAAGCGCCCTGGGCGGGGGGATTGGCGCGCAGGCCGGTCAGGTAGTTGCCGGCGCCGTCGCGCAGCAAGAGGTCGATCGACACCAGGGGCAGCATCTCCACCGCCTGGCGGAAGTCCGATCGGGCGAGCATGCCGCGACGCGGTGCCGGCGCTTCGCGCACGGGCCATCCCAACGGTTCAGTAGACATTGCGGCCCGTCCAACCCGATACCGCGGTGCGCGCAATGATCAGCAGGTCCATCCTGAACGTCCAATGCTGGATGTAGTAGATGTCGTGTTCGACGCGGTCGCTCATCTTGCGCAGCGTGTCGGTCTGGCCGCGAAAACCATTGACCTGCGCCCAGCCGGTGATGCCGGGCTTGACGCGGTGGCGCATCATGTAGCGCTGCACCAGGTCCTTGTACATCTCGTTGTGCTCCAGCGCGTGCGGGCGCGGGCCCACCACCGACATGTCGCCCATCAGCACGTTCAGGAATTGCGGCAGCTCGTCCAGGCTGGTGCGCCGCAAGAAACCCCCAATGCGCGTGACACGGTTGTCGTTGCGTGTGGCCTGCGTGACCACGCCCTGTTCCTGGTGCACGGTCATGGTGCGGAACTTGTAGACATGGAACACCTTGCCGTCCACGCCCAGCCGGGGCTGCGTGAAGAACACGGGGCCGCGCGACGTCAGCTTGATCAGCGCGGCGACGGTCAGCATCACGGGCGCCAATCCGATCAGCGCGCACAACGCGAAGCTGCGGTCGAAGGCTTCCTTTGCCCAGCCGCGCACGCCGGCCGCGGGCAGGCTGTTCAACTGGATTGCGGGCAGTCCCAGAAATTCGCCGATGCGATGGCCCAGAAGCTGGATCGACATCACATCGGGAATCCAGCGGATGTCCACCAGGTCGTTGCGCAGGTGATAGAGCACCTCGCGCAGCTCCTGGCCGGCTTCCATCGGCAGCACGATCCAGATCTCCCGGACCTTGTTTTCGCGCACGAAGTCGGTCAGGTTGTCCAGATCGTGCAGACGGCGGACCTGCGGCGGCAGGATCTCATGCGGTTCGGCGTAGATCCCCAATATCTGATAGCCGGCCTCACGGTACTTTTCCACGCGGCGCCACATGTCGTGACCCAGTGCGCCAAAGCCCACGAGCAGCACCCGCTTCTTGTCCATGCCGCGATCGCGCGCCGCGCCCAGCACCGCATAGACCGCGATGCGCACGCCGGCCAGCGCCAGCGCCGCCATGCCGAACCAGGTTGCAGCCCATAAGCGGGATATCGCGCCGGTCTGGTGCATGAGAAAACTGACGAAGATGCCCAACGCGAACACGGTGGCCCACGCAGCCAGGCTGCGCACCACCAGATCGGTGAGCAGGCGTCCCCGCCACGACACATACAGGCGGAAGGCCGGGAAGACGGCGATCACGCCCAGGCCGCACAGATAGATCAGGAACAAATGAATCTGCGGAGGATCCGTGAAAGCATCTTCCGAGAATTTCAAGCCGGTGGCAGTCAGGCCGCAGGTGATGACGATCGCGGCGTCGAGCAAGCGATACAGATAACTTGCCCCGCTGAACCTTGCCGACGTGTCCGTTTGGGACGGGTCCATCGCGCACTCCTGTTCGGGTGGGAGCGCCTTGCGGCAAGCAAAAACTGTGCAGTGCCGCAAAGCATGTGGCTACCGACAAAATCTTATTGAGTGCGCAACTCACCCGAAACCTCCAAACGATGTAGGAGAAGGCTTAGGGCATCCGTCGAATGTGCGGGCCTAGGAAAAGAGTGTGGAATGTCGCAACCCGTTACGCATCGGGCTCCTTTCCAGGCAACGAAGTCATTCACAGTGGATTCGCCATGACTACATTTTTCGGAACGTTGAGCCGAGCCATAGCCGCTATCGCGCTCGTGTCCTCGCTGGGCGCTTGCGCCTTATCTCCCGGTATGACGTTCAGCGCCAACCAACTCGCGGATCCGCTGGACCCGAACTCGAAGGCCGTCATCAAACAGATCACGCCGTCCCTCGTTCTTGAAGAACAGCGCGCGCGTGAAGCGCTGCTCGACAACGAAGGCATTGGCCACCTCGTCGGCAAGCCGGGCCCCTACCTCATCGGGCCGGGAGACATCCTCTCCATCGTCGTGTGGGATCACCCCGAGCTCGTCCTTCCGACGCAAACCTACGCCATCGGATCTGGGGCAACGGAATTAGCTATTGGGGATACCGCCTCGGGCATTCCGGGCTATACGGTCTCATCCACTGGATATATCCAGTTTCCGTATACGGGACTGCTGAAAGTGGCGGGGTTGACTGAACTGCAGGCGCGCAATCTCATAGTCAATAGTTCGGGCAAGTACATACAGGACCCGCAGATCACCGTACGCGTTCTGGGATTCCGCAGCAAGCGCATCTTCGTCGATGGCGAGGTGACGACGCCGGGCACGGTTGCGATCAACGATGTGCCCATGACCCTGTTGGAAGCGCTCAACAGGGCCGGAGGCATCTTACCGACCGGAGACCGCAGCTCGGTCTATGTGATCCGCGATGGAAAACGTACTCGCGTGAACCTTCCCGCGCTGATCGAGCGCGGCCAGGACCTGAATCAAGTCATGCTCAAGGCAGGGGACATCGTGAGAGTCACGCCGCGCGACGATAGCAAGGTGTTCGTGATGGGTGAAGTGTTCATCCCCGGCGCTTCCGTCATGCGTGATGGACGCTTGTCGCTGACCGAGGCATTGGGCCTCGCAGGCGGGCCCAACCAGACCACCGCCGATACCTCGCAGATTTTCGTCGTGCGCGCCACGGAGGAGGCAAAGCCCTTGGTGTATCACCTGAACGCCGCATCGCCGCAGGCGCTGGCGGTAGGCGCCAAGTTTGAATTGCAACCCAAGGATGTCGTGTTCGTGGATTCGGCCGGTCTGGTGCGGTGGAACCGCTTCATCAGCAACCTCTTCCCGAGCGCGCAAACCGTACAGACCGTCAGGTCCATCGATTAGTCCGCCTCAAAACCCCGCCTTTGGGGGCGCCGCATCCGCAGCGGCGCCCTCTCCTGGAGAGCTGCATGTCGTTGCCCATCGAATCGTTCGAGCCGTCAGTCCCGGCCCGTCAGCAGGAAACACCGTTGTCGTCTCACGTGGACGCCATTTTTTCCAACCGCTGGATGATCATTGCGATCACCATGTTCGCGTTTCTCGGCGCGCTGGCCTATGTGATGGTGACGCCGTCGGTCTATTCGGCTGACATCATCGTCCAGGTCGAGGAGGAGCTTCCGAACGGCCAGGCCCGCAGCCTGCTGGGCGATGTCTCATCGATGTTCGACACCAAGGCGGAAGCGTCGGGCGAAATGGAAGTGCTGCGCTCGCGCATGGTCGTCGGCCCGGCCGTCGACAAGTTCCTGCTGTACATCCACGCCAAGCCGCGCTATTTCCCCGTCGTGGGCGAATGGCTGGCGCAGCGCTACGAAAGCCTGCCGTATCCGACCAGCTTGCCGCGCGGGGGCTATGCGTGGGGCGGCGAGACCATTGCGATCTCGCAACTGGACGTGCCCAACGAGTGGCTGGGCAAGCCGTTCCGGCTGACCACGCTGGGCGAGGGGCGCTACACGCTCAGCGACAAGCTGACGGGGGCAACCTTCACGGGCACGGTGGGCAAGCCCGAACGCTTCCTGTTGCCGGGCGGCGGCGCCATGGATGTGCACGTCGACGCGCTGTCGGGCCGTCCCGGCACCGAGTTCACGGTGTCGCGCAGCTCGCGTCTGGCGGCCATTGAAAACGTGCAGTCGCGCATGGGCATCTTTGAACGCGGCCGCGCCTCGGGCGTGATCGGCGTCACGCTGGAAGGCAACGATCCGGCGCTGACCACCGCGGTGCTGAACCAGATCGGCCAGGAGTACGTGCAGCAGAACGTGAACCGCAAATCTGCGCAGGCCGAGAAGTCGCTGGTGTTCCTGGAGCAGCAGCTGCCGCAGCTGAAGTCCGAGCTGGACGCCGCTGAAACCAAGTACAACCAGTTGCGCAACAAGCGCGGCACAATCGACCTGAGCGAAGAAGCCAAGCTGATCCTCGCGCAGTCGGTCGATGCGCAGACCCGCGTGATGGAACTGCGCCAGAAGCGCCAGGAGCTGATCACGCGCTTTGCGCCGACGCACCCGAGCATCGTTGGCATCGACCGCCAGATCGCATCGCTGACGGGCGACGTCAACCGCCTGGGCAACAACATCAGGCAGCTTCCGGATCTGGAGCAGGACGTGGTGCGCCTGGTGCGCGACGTGCGCGTCAACACCGAGCTCTACACGGCGCTCTTGAACAACACGCAGCAGCTCAAGCTGATCCGCGCCGGCAAGGTGGGCAACGTGCGCATCCTGGATGCGGCCGTGCAGCCCGACAAGCCCGTGCGTCCGAAGGGCGCGATCATCATCGGCGTGGCCACTGCGATCGGCCTGATCTTCGCCATGCTGTGCGCGTTCGTGCGCAACGCCCTGTTTGGCGGCCTGTCCGAGCCGGAAGATGTCGAGCGCCATACCGGCCTGCCGGTGTTGGCCGCCATTCCGTACAGCGACGTGCAGGACAAGCTGTGGCGCCGCAGCCGGCGCAAGAACGCCACCGTGCCGGCGCTGCTGGCCCAGAGCCAGGGCAACTCGCCACCCATCGAAAGCCTGCGGTCCTTCCGCAACGTGCTGCAGGCGTCGCTGCGCCAGTCCGCCAACAACATGGTCATGTTCACCGGTCCGGTGGCGGGCGTGGGCAAGTCCTTCCTGTCGGCAAACTTCGCCTTCATCCAGGGCGGCGTGGGCAAACGCGTGCTGCTGATCGATGCCGACTTCCGCAAGGGCCAGCTCAACCGCTATTTCGGCGTGCCGAAGGAAGACGGCCTGTTCGAAGTGCTGACCGGCACGATCCCGCTCAGCCGCGTCAGGAAGCACAGCGTGTCCGAAGGCGTGGACTTCATCGCCACGGGCGCCGTCACCTTCGACCCGTCGGAACTGCTGGCGTCGCCTGTGTTCGGCGAGACGCTGCGCGAACTGGCCACGCAGTACGACATGGTGATCCTGGACACGGCGCCCGTGCTGTCGTCGCCGGATGCGGCCGTGGTCGGCACGCATGCGGCGGCGGTCATGGTGGTGGTGCGGTCCGGCATGAACACGGTGGGCGAGATCCGCGAAACCGCTAAGCGCCTGATCCAGGCGGGTGCGCCGGTCGATGGCGTGGTCTTCAACGGTCTCAAGCTTCTGCCGGAACGCTTCGGCTTCCGGTCCAAGTACGGTGGTTATCGCTACTCCCGTGCGGCGTACTACGGTGATTTCAAACAGAACGGTCCCAAGTGAACGCCACACGGAGAAACTGGCATGCACGGAACTTTTGGCTGGGACACGCCGCAAATTCTGGACGCGGTCTTCAAGGCCTATGACATACGGGGAACGGTACCGGATGAATTGGATGCACGGTTTGCCCACAGCCTGGGGATGGCGGTGGGCGCCAAGGCGCACGCACAGGGGGTGCGGTCGATCGTGGTGGGGCGGGACGGCAGGCTGAGCAGCGTCGAGCTGTCCGCGGCGCTGCAGGCCGGGCTGCGCTCCGCCGGCATGCACGTGATCGACATCGGCATGGCGACTACGCCCATGGTGTATTTCACGGCCCGGTTGATGGACACGGGGACCGGCATCGCGGTGACGGGCAGCCACAATCCGCCCACGCACAACGGCTTCAAGATCGTGATGGAAGGCAACTCGCTGTACGGCGACGGCCTGACGGCGCTGCGCGACGCGATGCGCCAGCCGATCGACTCCGCGCCGACGCCCGGCGGCCGCACTCAGATGCAGATCACGCCGTGCTACGCGGCGCGCCTGGTGGGCGACATCCGCATGGCTCGGCCCATGAAGATCGCCATCGACTGCGGCAGCGGGGTGGCGGGCGCGGTGGCGCCGGCGCTTTTCCGGGCGCTCGGCTGCGAGGTGACGGAGCTGTTTTGCGAGGTGGACGGGTCATTTCCGGGGCATCACCCCGATCCGGCCGATCCGCACAACCTGCAGGACCTGATCTATTGCCTGCGCTATTCGGACTGCGAGGTCGGACTGGCGTTCGACGGCGACGGCGACCGGCTGGGCGTCGTCACAAAATCGGGACAGATCATCTGGCCGGACCGCCAGCTGATTCTCTTCGCCCGCGATGTGCTGGCGCGCAACCCGGGCGCCGAGATCATCTACGACGTCAAATGCAGCCGCCACGTGGCGCGCGCCATCACCGAGGCGGGCGGCAAGGCGACCATGTGGAAGACCGGGCATTCCCTAATCAAAGCCAAGATGCGCGAGTCGGGAGCGCTACTTGCTGGAGAGATGAGCGGCCACATTTTTTTCAAGGAGCGCTGGTATGGCTTTGACGACGGCATCTACGCCGCCGCCCGCCTGCTGGAAATCCTCTCGTCGGCGCCGGACCCCTCGGCTTTGCTGGAAAGCTTGCCGCAGTCCTGCGCCACCCCCGAATTGAAACTGGAGACCACGGAAGGCGTTGAGCTGGTTCAGGCGTTGCGCGATCAAGGGGAGTTCCCGGGCGCAGTGTCGATCAACGAGCTCGACGGGATCCGTGTGGACTACGCAGATGGCTTTGGCCTCGCGCGGCCGTCCAACACCACACCAACGGTGGTACTCCGGTTCGAAGGAGACAACGTGGCCGCGCTGGCTCGTATCGAGGAGGACTTCCGCAACGCGTTCAGGCGCATTGCACCTCACATTCGTTTACCGTTCTAAGGAGCATCACGCGATGGGAAAGGCTCAACAGTCGATTGAGGCGTTAAGGGCAGACTCCGGACTGGCAAACAGCCCCGAGTGGGTGGCTTTCGCGCAGGCTGCGCAAAACGCTGAACTGGACGCCAGTGCGCTCAAAGTGATCGAAGCGGCCGGATTGTGCGTGGACTTGACCATGCAACGCCAGTCGGCGTCGCTGGACGGCGCGGGACAGGCGCTCTTGCAGGCGCGCGGACTGGACGAGGCGCGCCGTGCGCTGTTTGCCGGGGAACCGGTCAACTGGACTGAAAACAGGGCGGCATGGCATACCGCGCTGCGCGCGGGGCGTACCCGCGAGCAGCCGGAAGGGCAGGACGCGGATTCCGTTTGCGAGTATTCGCGCATGACCGACTTCGTGCGGCGCGTGGACCAGACGGCAGACTTCTCCACCGTTCTGCACATCGGTATCGGCGGCAGCGACTGGGGCCCGCGCCTGGCGGTGCAGGCCTTCGGCGGACCGTTGCAACGGCGGCAGATCCGTTTCGTGTCCAACATTTGCGGCCACGCGTTCCATGACGCCGTGGCCGGGCTGGACCCGCGCCGCACGCTGGTCGTCATCTCCTCCAAATCCTTCACTACCGCAGAGACGCTGCACAACGCCCGCGCCGCCATCGCCTGGCTCAAGCAGGGGGGCGTGGCCGACGTGTCCGACCATCTGGCGGCCGTCACCGCCAATGCGCCGGCCGCGCGCGCACTGGGCGTGCCGTCCAGCCAGGTCTTCAAGATGTGCGACTGGGTGGGCGGACGCTATTCCGTCTGGTCGGTGGCCGGCCTGTCGATCGCGCTGACGGTGGGCGTGGACGTGCTGATCGGCATGCGGGCGGGCGCCGAGGCCATGGACCAGCATTTCCTGCAGACGCCGTTTGCGTCCAATGCGCCGGTGCAGCTGGCGCTGGCCGGCTTGGTCAATTGCAGCGTGCTGGGATTCAACTCGCTGAACGTGGCGGCTTATAGCGGACGCCTGCTGCATCTGGTGACCTATCTGCAGCAGCTTGAGATGGAATCGCTGGGCAAGCGGGTCGCCGGCGACGGCACCGCGGTCGGCGTGCCGACGGCGCCCATCATCTGGGGCATGCCGGGCACCGACGGCCAGCACACCTTCTTCCAGTGGCTGCATCAGAGCGAGGAAGGCGCGCCGGTGGACTTCATCGCCAGCCTGCAAGGGCACACGGACAGCCCCGATGCGCATCGCATGCTGCTGGCCAACTGCCTGGCGCAGCGCCAGGCGCTGCTGCGCGGCAAGAGCCTGGAGCAGGCGCTGCTGGACGTGGCGCACATCGACAACCAGGAGCGCGCGCTGACGCTGGCGCAGCACATGGTGCATCCGGGCGGCCGGCCGTCGACGCTGATCGTCTTGCGCCAGCTTGATCCGCGCGGTCTGGGCGCGCTGCTTGCCCTGTATGAGCACAAGGTGTTCGTGCAGAGCGTGGTCTGGGGCATCAATCCCTTCGACCAGTACGGCGTTGAACTGGGCAAGCGGCTTGCCAGCGGCATCGAGCGCGAGCTGGCGGTGCCGGTGTCGGCGGGCGTGGTCGATTGGGGGCATGACGCCTCCACGTCGTACTGGATCGACCGCTACCGCAGCCATGCGCAAGCCCCGCGTCCGCGCCATGCGTGGGTGCCCGGCATGACGGCCCATCTCTGACGGAGCGTGGACATGCCGGACACGCAAGTGTTGGTGACGGGCGGCGCCGGCTACATCGGTACGCATACGCTGGTGGCGATGATCGCCGCCGGCCTGCGGCCGATCGTGCTGGACAACCTCAGCAACGGCAGCCGCGAGGCCGTGCGCCGGGTTGAACAGCTTTGCGGCACGCCCATCCCGCTGATCGAAGGCGACATCCGCTCGCGCGGCCTGGTGGCCGCCGTGCTGGCGGATGCGGCCGCGCGAGGCACGCCGGTTCAGTCCGTGCTGCATCTGGCCGGCTGCAAGGCGGTGGGCGAATCGGTGGCGGACCCGCTCAAGTACTACGACAACAACGTGCAGGGTTCATTGGTCCTCTTGCGCGCCATGCGCGAGACGGGCGTGTCGCGGCTGGTCTTCAGCTCGTCGGCCACGGTCTATGGCGAGCCGCAATACCTGCCATTCACCGAGGCACATCCGCTGGCGCCGGCCAATCCGTATGGCCGCACGAAGCTGATGGTCGAGGACATGCTGCGGGACGTGTGCGTGGCGGATCCGGCGTTCAGCGCCGTCACGCTGCGCTACTTCAACCCGATCGGCGCGCATCCCAGCGGGATGATCGGCGAAAGCCCGCGCGACCTGCCCAACAATCTTTTTCCGTTCATCACGCAAGTGGCGGTGGGACGCCAACCGTTCCTGCGCGTCTTCGGCGACGACTACGACACGCCGGATGGCACCGGCGTGCGCGACTATCTGCACGTCATGGATCTGGCGCGCGGCCATGTGCAGGCGCTGACCTACGCGGACAGCCATCCCGGCTTCGTGGCGGTCAACCTGGGCACGGGACAGGGCACCAGCGTCATGGAACTCGTGCGCGCGTTTGAACGGGTCAACGGCTGCACGATCCCGCTGCGCATCCTGCCGCGTCGCGCGGGCGACGTCGAGCGCATGTGGGCCGATCCTGCGTTGGCGGCATCGCTGCTGGGCTGGCGCAGCACGCACGACGTGGAATCCATGTGCGCGGACGGCTGGCGCTGGCAGCAGGGCAACCCGCAAGGGTATGAGGCGGAGCCGGGGTTGGTCTCGGTCTCCGTCTCGGTATCGGCCGCGGCATAACCCCAACGCCGTGTCGGAGGACTTCCGGCGGATACGCCAGAGCGGTTACAGTTGACGGAATTATTGCGAAGCAGCATTCCCCGGGGCATGGCGCCGGGGGCTTCGCACCGTCAGCGAGGCAAAACCATGTTCGTTATCCATCCGTCTGCCGGAACTGCCGGCTCCCCGTCCGGAGCCCGGCAATGAGCGGCCCCAGCTATTTCCCCACGGCGCACTGGAATCTGGACGGCATCGTGTCCGGCCTGCGCGATGCGCGCGTCGCCTGGCGCGGACCGCGCGGCCGGCTGCGCGACGACGCCGGCCTGCGTGAGTTCCCTTCGCAGGAAAGCCTGCGCCAGATCGTCAAGGACCTCTGCGGCGCCTTGTTCCCGATGCGCCTGGGTCCCATCGACCTGCGCGAAGAGGTCGAGGACTTTTACGTCGGCCACACCATCGGCGCCGCGCTCGATGCGCTTTTGCACCAGGTCTGTCTGGAGCTGCAATACGAGGGCCGGCATGATGCGGCCCAGCACGCGGACACCCAGCAACGCGCCACCGAGATCGTGCGCCGCTTTGGCGCCGAGCTGCCGGCCGTGCGCGCCGCGCTCGATCTGGACGTGATGGCCGCCTACCAGGGCGATCCGGCCGCGCACAACGTGGACGAGGTCCTGCTGTGCTATCCGGGCGTCGCGGCCATGATCCATCACCGCCTTGCCAACGTCCTGTACCGCCTGGGTGTGCCGATGCTGGCGCGCATCGTGGCCGAGATCGCCCATGCCGACACCGGCATCGACATCCACCCGGGCGCGACCATCGGCCGCAGCTTCTTCATCGACCACGGCACGGGTGTGGTGATCGGCGAAACCGCCATCATCGGCGACCGCGTGCGGCTCTACCAGATGGTCACGCTGGGCGCCAAGCGTTTCCCGCCCGGCGAAAATGGCGAACTCAAGAAAGGCCTGGCGCGCCATCCCCTGATCGAGGACGACGTCGTGATCTACGCGGGCGCCACGATCCTGGGCCGCGTCACCATCGGCAAGGGCTCGACCATCGGCGGCAACGTCTGGCTCACGCGCAGCGTGGCGCCGGGCAGCAACGTGACGCAGGCCAGCCTGGTCAGCGACATGCCCGATTGCGGGCTGGGCGGTTGAACGCTGCGGGCCGCGCGGCATGATGGGCGCACGGCGGCGGGACTGAGGAGCGAGGATTGGATACAGCACTTCCGGAGCTGGCCGCGCTGCGCGGCTTCATCGACCGCCATCCGCGGCTCTTCGTCCTGACCGGGGCCGGGGTCAGCACCGATTCCGGCATCCCCGACTACCGCGATACCGAAGGCGAATGGAAACGCCAGCCGCCCATGACGCTGCAAACGTTCATGGGTGCTGAGCTTTCGCGGGCGCGTTATTGGGCGCGCAGCATGGTGGGCTGGCGCCGCTTTGGCCACGTCAAACCCAATGCGTCGCATCTTGCGCTGGCTCGCCTGCAGGACCGGGGTCACGTCGCCGTGCTGGTAACGCAGAATGTGGACGGCTTGCACGAGGCCGCGGGCAGCCGCGATGTCGTGGACCTGCACGGACGGCTGGATGCCGTGCGCTGCATGAACTGCGATTGGCGCGGCGGCCGCCACGACTGGCAGGAAAAATTGCACGCGTTGAATCTGGACTGGATGCAGCTTGAAGCCAGCGACGCGCCCGACGGCGACGCCGATTTGGACGGCCACGATTTCTCGCGGTTTGCGGTGCCGCCGTGCCCGCGCTGCGGCGGCATCGTCAAGCCCGACGTGGTGTTCTTCGGCGAGACCGTTCCGCGCGAGCGCGTGGAGCGCGCCAACGCCGGCCTGGATAGCGCCGACGCCGTCCTGGTGGCGGGCTCATCCCTGATGGTGTATTCCGGCTACCGATTCGTGACGGCTGCCTCGCGCATGGGCCTGCCGATCGCCGCCATCAACCTGGGACGCACCCGCGCCGACAGCCTGTTGACCCTGAAAGTGGAACAACCCTGCGCACTGGCGCTGGAAGCGCTTTAGAAAGAAGCGGCGGCGGCCGGTTTTTGACCGGTCTAAGCAAGTGCTTGCCCGGCAACGGTTTTTTTGGCCGGTTACAGACCTTTCCATAGGGTTGTCCACAGGAACTGGGGATAACTCCTAGGGATAACCCCAGTTTTTTGGGGTGATCCCGACGGCGTTGTCAAGTCTCAGTGCCTTCCAATGCGTCCCCTAACAGCGCCTTGCGCGCCGCGTGCCAGCTTCCGGCGTCGGGCGCATAAAGCAGGCCACCCGTGCGGTGCGTGGGCTTGTAGGGCGAACCATCGAAATGCGCCGCATAGCCGCCCGCTTCCCGGTGCAGCAGCCAGCCCGCGGCGTGGTCCCACGCGGTGAGCTGGTTGTACAGCGCTACATGGCAATGGCCGGCCGCGAGCATGCGGTATTCGTGCGCTGCGCAGCGCAGCGAGGCGGTGCTGCCCAGCCGGGACAGGTTGCCGTTGACGGTGGTGCGCAGCGGCTCGGGCAGGGCGCCGGTGGAGATCAGGCCGTCCATGTCTTGCGGGGGCGCGGGACTGGCGACGGCAAGCGGCACTCGCTTGCCGTTCTCGAATTCCAGCAAGGCGCCTTCGCCGCGCACGGCCAGCGCGCTGTCGCGGCTGACCGGGTCGTAGATCACGCCGGCGATCACGTCGCCGCGATGGCAGGCCGCGATCATCATGCCGAACAGCGGCAGGCCCGCCACGTAGTTGCGCGTGCCGTCGATGGGATCGATCAGGAAGGCGAGGTCGGCGTCGACCAGCATGTTCAACAGGGCGGGATTGCGCGCGGAGGCTTCCTCGCCGATCAGCACGGCGCCGGGATGCAGCTTGGACAGGCGTGCGGCGATCAGGCGTTCGGCGGCTTCGTCGGCATCGGTGACCAGATCGCGCGGCGAGCTTTTGCCCCGCACTGCGCCTTCGGGCAGGTTGCGAAAACGCGGCATGACCTCGGTCTGCGCGGTTTCCGCCAGGATGGCCGCCAGCTTGCGGGTGTCCTCAAGGGTGAAAGTTCTGCTCATACGGACTCGTCCACGGAACGCGCAAATCTAACATGCCCGGATGGTATCCGATCGATCGGTGCGCGCGCATCGGCCGTGTGTCCACCGGATGGCCTGCGCCGCGCAAGGCAGGGCGGCTGCGCCAGCCATACCCTGACAGCCGCATCTGGCGCCGCGTGGCGGTTTTTTCTAGCCTTGCCTCGTTCGCCGTATCTACGTGAGTTTTTGCCCGATGGGACTGCGTTTTTTACAACGCCCCGCCGGCGCACCGGTTTCGTCTCGCCCACGTTTCCCTATCACGTTGCAGAGGTGACGCCATGCTGAAAAAACATGCCGCAGTTGGCCTCGTGCTGACCGCGATCGCACGTGCCGCGGCTGCGGAAGACGCTGCCCAGGCCAACAACCCGTTGGCCAACATGACCGCATTCAACCTTCAGAACTACTACATCGGCGATCTGTCCGGCTTTCAAGACAGCGCGAATCAGTTCTGGGTGCGGTATGCGCAACCGTTTTCGTTGGGCAAGACGGACTGGATCTTCCGGGGATCGCTGCCGATCAACAGCTTTCCCACCACGCCGACCGGCAGCCAGAAGACCGGCACTGGCGATCTCAACATGTTCGCCGCCTATCTCATCGACGTGGGTAATCCCGATGTGAGTTTCGGCATCGGTCCGCAGATCACCGCGCCAACGGCCAGCAAGAAGGAGTTGGGCAGCGAGAAGTGGTCCGCGGGATTGGTGAACGTGCTGTTCGACGCCAGTTCGCGCAAGTTCCAATATGGCTATCTGCTGACGTGGGAAGCCAGCTTCGCGGGCAGCAGCAACCGCTCACGCGTGAACATCGGGGCGTTTCAGCCGTTCGCGTTCTATCAGCTTGGCGGCGGCACGTATCTGCGCTCGACGCCGATCTGGTCCTACAACTTCCAGAACGACGCCTACAGCATTCCCATCGGGCTCGGCATCGGCCAGGTGGTTCGGCGCGGCCATACGGTGCTCAATTTTTTCCTGGAACCACAGGTGTCGGTGGCGAGCCGGGGGCCGGGCCAGCCGGAGTGGCAGGTGTTCTTCGGCATGAACATGCAGTTCACGAAGTAACCCGTTGGCGGGCGACGCGCTGCGTGGCGGCGGGCCCGCCGTGCAGCGCGTTTGCCGCAAACGCGCGCGGCGTTGCGCCGCGCGTGCCGGACTTCATGCGCCGAGGTCGACGCAGAGGTATTTGATCTCCAGGTACTCTTCGATGCCGTACTTGGAGCCTTCGCGGCCCAGGCCGGATTGCTTGACGCCGCCGAAGGGGCCGACTTCGTTGGAGATGAGGCCGGTGTTGATGCCCACGATGCCGTATTCCAACGCTTCGGACACGCGCCAGATGCGGGCGTAGTCGCGCGTGAAGAAGTAGGCGGCCAGACCGAAAATGGTGTCGTTCGCCATGCCAATGACCTCGTCTTCCGATTCAAAGCGGAACAGCGGCGCGACGGGACCAAAGGTTTCCTCGCTGGCAAAGCGCATCGATTGCGTCACGTCGCGCACGACGGTCGGTTCGAAGAACGTGCCGCCCTTCGCGTGGGGCTTGCCGCCTGCGATCACCTTGGCGCCGTGGGCCGTGGCGTCGGCGATGTGCTCCTGCACCTTTTCGATGGCGTTCTTGTCGATCAGCGGACCTTGCGTCACACCGTCTTCAAAGCCGTCGCCGACCTTCATGGCGTTGACCTTGGCGACCAGGCGCTTGGCGACTTCCTCGTACACGCCGGCTTGTACATAGATGCGATTGGCGCACACGCAGGTCTGGCCGGCGTTGCGGTACTTCGAGGCCAGAATGCCGTCGACCGCGCGGTCCAGGTCGGCGTCGTCGAACACGATGAAGGGCGCGTTGCCGCCTAGTTCGAGCGACAGCTTCTTGATGGTGGGCGCGCACTGCTCCATCAGCGTACGGCCGACTTCGGTCGAGCCCGTGAAGCTCAGCTTGCGCACCACGTCGCTTTCGCACAGCGCCGCGCCGATGTCGCGCGAGCTGCCCGTGATGACGTGGAACACGCCTGCCGGCACGCCGGCTTCTTCGGCCAGCACGGCCAGCGCCAGCGCGGTCAGCGGCGTCTGCTGAGCGGGCTTGACGACCATGGTGCAGCCGGCGGCCAGGGCCGGGCCGACCTTGCGGGTGATCATCGCGGCCGGGAAGTTCCACGGCGTGATCGCGGCGGTCACGCCGATGGGCTGCTTGAGCGCCATCAGGCGCTGGCCGGCCTTGGGGCTTTGCAGGATGTCGCCGTCGATGCGCTTGGCCTCTTCGGCAAACCATTCCAGGAACGACGCGGCGTAGGCGATTTCGCCCGCGGCTTCGGTGACCGGCTTGCCTTGTTCGGACGTCATGATGGCCGCCAGGTCTTTCTGGTGCTGCATCATCAGCTGCGCCCACTTCAGCAGGATCGCGGCGCGTTCCTTGCCAGTCTTGGCGGCCCACGCGGGCAGCGCGGCCTGGGCGCTGGCGATGGCCTGCTCGGTTTCCTTGCGGCCCAGCTTGGGCACCGACACGATGGTCTTGCCAGTGGACGGATTGTCGACGGGGATCGATGCGCCTTCGCCGGCGCCGACCCACTTGCCGTCGATGTAGCAGGCGTCGCGCAGCAGGTCGGGACGGGCGAGGGGATGGGACAGTGCTGTCATGTTGGAAGTCTCCTTGATGGTGCGGCGGGCCAAGCGATTGCGGGCGTGGCAGGCGTGCGGCCTGTTCATCAAGCCGCCTGCCTGCTACGCCCGCAATCGTTGTTCCTGCCAGCCGAATAACCGGTTATTCAGGGCCTTTGCCTCAAGCGGCAAGCGCCTCGGACAGGATGTCCAGCGCGCGTGCGAACTGGGCGTCGGGAATGGTCAAGGGATACAGGAAGCGCAGGACGTTTCCGTATACACCGCAGCTTAGCAAAATCAGGCCGGCGTCGAGCGCGCGCTGCTGCACGCGCTTGACGGCTTCGGCGTCGGGCTTGCCGGCCGCGTCGTTCAGTTCCAGCGCGACCATCGAGCCCAGGCCGCGCACGTCGGCGATGCCCGGAACCTTGGCGCGCAGGCCTTCCAGATGCGCGCGCAGCTTTTCGCCCAGTTGGGCGGCGCGTTCGCACAGCTTTTCTTCAGCGATGACGTCCAGCACGGCGTGCGCCGCGGCCACGGCCAGCGGGTTGCCGGCGTACGTGCCGCCCAGGCCGCCCGCGGCGGGACCGTCCATGACGTCGGCGCGGCCGACGATGCCCGAGATCGGGAAGCCGCCGCCCAGGCTCTTGGCCATGGTGATGATGTCGGCCTGCACGCCGTGATGTTCCATCGCGAACAGCTTGCCGGTGCGGCCAAAGCCCGTCTGGACTTCGTCGGCGATCAGCAGGATGCCGTGCTCGTCGCAGACCTTGCGCAGCGCGGTCATCAGTTCGGGCGGCGTGATGTTGAAGCCGCCTTCGCCCTGCACGGGTTCAATGATGATGGCCGCGACGCGCTTCGGATCGATGTCGACCTTGAACAGCAAGTCCAGCGCCTTGAGCGAATCGGCCACGCTGATGGACTGCGTGGCGTTGGGGAACGGCACGTGATAGATGTCGCCCGGCATGGGACCGAACGACAGCTTGTAGGGAGCGACCTTGCCGGTCAGCGCCATGCCCAGCATCGTGCGGCCATGGAACGAACCCGAGAAGGCGATGACGCCCGAGCGGCCGGTGGACGAGCGCGCGATCTTCACGGCGTTCTCGACGGCTTCGACGCCGGTCGTAAAGAAGGCGGTCTTCTTCAGGCCGTCGATGGGGGCGAGGCGGTTGATGCGCTCGGCCAGCGAGATGTAGCCTTCGTACGGCACGATCTGATAGGCCGTGTGCGTGAAGTTGTCGAGCTGCGCGGCGACCGCGGCCTTGACCTTCGGGTGCAGGTGGCCCGTGTTCAGGACGGCGATGCCGCCCGCGAAGTCGATGTATTCCTTGCCTTCGGCATCCCACAGCGTGGCGTTTTCCGCGCGCACGGCGTAGAAGTCGCACATGACGCCGACGCCGCGCGGCGTGGCCAGGGAACGGCGGGTATTCAGATCCTGATTCTTCATCTCGGTCTCGATGAGAGTGATGGGCGGTAAAGCACTTATTTAATGCTACGATGGCCCCACTTGTGGGAACCACTTTAATAAATTAGGTAGAACCAATTGCGGTCCATCGTCGGTGACTTGCTGCTGCTGCGCCTGGCCGACGGCGCCAGCGAGCCCATGAACAAGCGGCTCTACCGCGGCATCCGCGAAGCGATCCTGGATGGATCCATTGCCGCGGACTCGCGCCTGCCCGCCACGCGCGACCTGGCGGCGGAGCTGGGCATTGCCCGCAACACCGTCGTCCACGTCTACAGCCAGCTGCTGGCCGAGGGCTACACCCGCAGCCGGCAGGGCAACGGCACCTTCGTCAATGCCTCGGTGCCGGATTCGTATCTGGCCAGCGGCCGCCGCGCGCGCCAGGCGCAGCAGGCGTCCTCGCGTCCGGCCCTGTCGCCGCGCGGCGCGGCCATCGTGGATGGCGTGTCGGCCTCGCCGTACCAATGGGGCGCGTTCATGCCGGGGGTGCCCGACCTGACCGAGTTTCCGCACAAGAAGTTCGGCCGCATCTTCAGCGCGCTGTGGCGCAATCCCGCACCGGACCTGCTGACCTATTCCTATGGCGGCGGCCTGCCGGCGCTGCGCGAGGCGCTTGCGCAGCATCTCGCGCTGACGCGGTCCATCGACTGCGACCCGGAGCAGATCATCATTACCGAGGGCTCGCACCAGGCCATTGACCTGACCACGCGCATCCTGGGCGAGGCGGGCGAAACGGCATGGGTCGAGGACCCGGGCTACTGGGGCGCGCGCACCATCTTGCAGGCCAACGGTCTGCGAACGGTGCATCTGCCGGTGGACGAAGAAGGCATGCGGGTGCCGGACACGGTGGACACGCCGCCGCGATTCATCTTCGTCACGCCGTCGCATCAGTACCCGCTGGGGCCCGTGATGTCGCTGGCGCGCCGGCGGCAGTTGCTGGCAGTGGCGCGGCAGTGCGGCAGCTGGATCATCGAAGACGACTACGACAGCGAGTTCCGCTTCTCCGGGCGCCCGATCGCGTCGCTGCTGGGCCTGGAGTCCGACGCGCCCGTGATCTACATGGGGACCTTCAGCAAGACGCTGTATCCGGGTCTGCGCGTGGGCTATCTGGTGCTGCCCAAACCACTGACGGCGGCATTTCAGGCGGCGCACGCGGAGCTGTACCGCGAGGGGCACCTGATGACCCACGCGGCGCTGGCCACGTTCATTTCCGAGGGCCATTACGCGGCGCACATCCGCCGCATGCGCATGCTGTACGGCCGCCGCCGCGCCATGCTGGTCAACCTGATCGAGCGCCGGCTGGGTCCGGACTGGCTGCATCGCGATGCCAGCATGGCAGGTTTGCATCTGGTGCTGACCTTGCCGGAGGACATGGACGACCTGCGCGTCGTCGAGGTGGCGCGCAGCAAGGGCGTGCTGACGCGTGCGCTGTCGCGCTACTACGTCAACGAGGAAGGGCGCCGGCCCGGGCTGCTGCTGGGTTATGCCTGTGTGCCGGAGCACGACATCGCGCGCAAGTTTGAAGTGCTGCTGGAGAGTCTGGCGGAAGTGGCGCGGCCGGCGGCGCGGACTGCGGCGAAGGCGGGTGTTTGACACCCGAGAGCAAAGGTTGGCGCTTTATCGGCCGGTGTCAGACACCCATGTGGCACGGCGTTGGATTGAAGCGTTTCTCTGTGGGTGTCAGACACCTTGCATGTGGGCCACTACCTGGGTGTCTCGGCCGGTGTCAGACACCCATGTAGCACGGCGTTGGATTGAAGCGTTTCTCTGTGGGTGTCAGACACCTTGCATGTTGGCCACTACCTAGGTGTCTGACACCCGTTGAGACGCGGCTGCGCACTGCGGATCATTTTCCCGGGTGTCTGACACCGGCCCAACCGAACGTGCCGGCCGTCAGGCACCCATTCAAATGCCCGGCAATTGCAGCGCCGACGCGAAGGCCGCCGCGTTGCGCATGCCCTGGTCTTCGAAGTTGGTGTTGAACACCGCATGCGCCTGCGCCGATTGTGACGCCAGCCGCGTGAAGCGGGCGACCAGTTCGGCCAGTTCCGCTTCCGAGTACTCGTACTGAAACCGTCCCGACGACGCCGGGCCGGACGCATTCCACTTGGCCGCATTGCGCCCGTGCAGGCGCAGCAGGGTCAGGTCGGGGTGGGTGCTTTCCCAGACCGCGGGCACGGTGTTCTCAAAACCCTGCGGCGCGTCGACAACCGTGTGCACCACACCCAGATCCCTTTCGAAGGCCAGCGTGTCCGCGGTGGCCGCCGGGGTTTCGAACCAGCTGCGATGGCGGAATTCCACCGATACCAGATGCTCCTCCATCCGCCGCGCGCAATCCGCCACGCGCGCCATGCCGCGGGCGTCGCGCCGTACCCACGGCGGAAACTGGAAATGCACCGCGCCAAGCTTGCCCGGCATCCGCAGCGGCTCGACGGCAAGCTGGTAGCGCCGCCAGAGTTCGTCGCGCAGGTCGGCCGGCATGCGGTCGTGGTAGATGATGGGCTCCGGCCAATCCGCCAGTTCGCGCCGGATGTCGCCGGGCAGGGCAGTGAGCGGCGTCTGGTGGCCAGTGAACAGCCGGAACGCCTTGATGTTGAAGACGAAATCGTCCGGCGTGCGGGTGGACCACAGGTAGGCGTTGTCCGGCGTGGGCATCGCGTAGAAGCTGGCGTCGACCTCGGCCAGCGAAAAGCGCGACGCATAGAACCGCAGCCGGGATTCAGCGCTGCGCGCATCGGGCGGATAGAAGCGGCCGCAGGCCAGCAGGGTGGGGTCGGTCCAGGAGGCGGTGCCGGTCAGGATGCGAGGGAAATCGGACATGGCGCCGGGGCGTTCAGACGAAAGGTCAAAAATTCTGTATAAATATACAGTGTTCATCCGGAGCCAGCCCTGGCTCCTTCCTTTTTTGCGGCCGCAGCGCTGCGGCTCCGCGACATGCCAGACCAAGATCAAATTCCCTGCACGCCCGACAACCACCTGACCGCCGCCCGTCCGGCCGAGCGGCCCGATCCGCTGGCCGACCTGAATCCCGCGCAGCGCGAAGCCGCCGAGTTCGGCGTGGCCGGCGCGCCCGGCAACGACGGCCCGCTGCTGGTGATCGCGGGCGCGGGGTCGGGCAAGACCAATACGCTCGCGCATCGCGTGGCGCACCTGATCCTGAACGGGGCGGACCCGCAGCGCATCCTGCTGCTCACGTTTTCGCGCCGCGCCGCGCTGGAAATGGAGCGGCGCGTGGGGTCGGTGCTGCAACGGGTGATGAACCTGCGGTCGTCGCAGCAGGCGCCGTCGCTGCCTTGGGCGGGCACGTTCCATGCGATTGGCGCGCGCCTCTTGCGCGATTGCGCGCTGCGCATTGGCCTGTCCGAAGCATTCACCATCCATGACCGCGGTGACGCCGAGGACCTGATGGGCATGGTGCGCCACGAGCTGGGCCTGTCCTCCACCAAGTCGCGCTTTCCGCTCAAGGGAACGTGCCTGGCGATCTATTCGCGCGTGGTGAACAGTCAGACGCCGGTGGGCGACGTGCTCAAGACGTCCTTTCCGTGGTGTGCCCAATGGGAGGACGAGCTCAAGAACCTGTTCCGTGCATATGTCGCGGCCAAGCAGGACCAGCAGGTGCTCGACTACGACGATCTGCTGCTGTACTGGTCCGAAATGATGTCGGATGCGGAGATCTCGGCGGACGTGGGCGCGCGCTTCGATCACGTGCTGGTGGACGAATACCAGGACACGAACCGGCTGCAGTCGGACATTCTGCTGGCCATGAAACCCGACGGCCGGGGGCTCACCGTGGTGGGTGACGACGCGCAGTCCATCTACTCGTTTCGCGCGGCCACGGTGCGCAACATCCTGGACTTTCCCAACCTGTTTCCCGCGCCCGCGCGCGTCATCACGCTGGACCGCAACTATCGGTCCTCGCAACCCATCCTGACCGCCTCCAACGCCGTGATCGCGCAGGCGACCGAACGCTATGCCAAGGACCTGTGGACGGACCGCAAGTCCTCGCAGTTGCCCGAACTGGTCACGGTCAGCGACGAAGCCGGCCAGGCGCGTTGGGTGGCCGACCAGGTGCTGGCGCAGCGCGAGGGCGGCGCGACGCTCAAGTCGCAGGCGGCGCTGTTTCGCACCGCCAGCCACAGCGCCGCGCTGGAACTGGAACTGACCCGCCGCAACATTCCCTTCGTCAAATTCGGCGGATTGCGTTTCCTGGAAGCGGCGCACGTCAAGGACCTGCTTTCGATCCTGCGCTGGGCCGAGAACCCGCGTGGCCGCATGGCGGGTTTCCGCGTCGCGCAGTTGATGCCGGGCATCGGCCCGGCCACGGCGGGCAAGCTGATGGACGCCATGTCCGCGTCCGCCGAGCCGCTGCGCACGCTGCGCGAATTCAAGCCGGGCGCGGCAGCTCAGGAAGAGTGGGGCGCCTTTGCCGACACGTACGCCGCTTTGTGCGACCCCACGCTGAAGTGGCCGGCCGATGTGGACCTGGCGCTGCGCTGGTACAGCGGCCAGCTCGAACGCCTGTACGACGATGCGCGCGTGCGCAAGACCGACCTGGACCAGCTCGTGCGCATCGCTTCGGGCTATCCGTCGCGCGAGCGCTTCCTGACCGAGCTGACGCTGGACCCGCCCGACGCCACCAGTGACGAATCCGGCGCGCCGCTGCGGGACGAGGACTACATGATCCTGTCCACGATCCATTCGGCAAAGGGGCAGGAGTGGAAGGCGGTCTATGTGCTGAATGTGGTGGACGGCTGCATTCCGTCCGACATGAGCACCGGCACGGCCGAAGAGATCGAGGAAGAGCGCCGGCTGTTGTACGTGGCCATGACGCGCGCGAAGGAACGGCTGCAGCTCGTTGTGCCGCAGCGCTTCTACGTGCACCAGCAGACGGGCATGGGTGACCGCCACGTCTACGGCTCGCGCACCCGGTTCATCACCAACGCCATGCTGCCGCTCTTCGACCATCTGCCCAAGCTCCCAGACCTGCCGGCCGGACGGGGCGAGCCGCGCGAGCCGCAGGCGCCGCGCATTGATGTGGCCAAGCGGGTACGCAACCTCTTCTGAGCGGTCGGTCCACCCGCGGGCTGGGCTATCATCGGCCGATAAACACAAGCTGTGCGGCAGGGATCGATTTGTCCGAGGATGTCTATGTCTACTGAAGTGCAAGCCGCCGATGCGCCCAAAGGCGAGGTCGTGGCATCGATCGCCTACGTGAACGGACGGCGGGACCGCGAGGTCCCCATCGAAGAGGCCGGCCAGTACGTCGCCCAACGGCAGGGCCAGAGCATGTTGTGGATCGGGCTGCGCAATCCCAATCCGGACACGCTTGCCAAAGTGGCGCGGGAATTGGGCGCCTGCGACAAGAATCAGGAAGAGATGCTGGAAACGCACCGGCGGCCGAAGATCATCGACTACGGCAACATGATTCTCATCGTCGCCGCGACGGTCGAGGTCGAAGCCGAGCGTCCGATCTTCGGCGAGACGCAGTTCCTGATCGGCGACGGTTTTCTGGTCACGGTGCGGCGCGGCGCCACCGCCGGGCACAGCCCGCTGCGAGAGCGTCTGGAAGCCTCGCCCGACCTCCTCAAGCGCGGCAGCGATTATGTGGCGTCCGAGCTGCTGGACTGGCTGGTGGATCGCTATGTGGCGGCGGCCGTCAAGATCGAAAGCGTCGTCGAAGGCGCCGAACAGAAGCTGTTGATCCGCGGCGCCAAGGACTCGGACATCCGCAGGCTGTACCGGCAGCGCCGCGACCTGCTGCGCATCCATACCGTGGTGTCGCCGCTGGCCGAGATCTGCCGCAGGCTGGCGCGCGTCGAGATGTCTGCGGTCGACGAACATGCGCGGCCTTACTTCGGTGAAGTGGCGGATCGCGTGTTGCGCGTGGATGAGCTTTTCAATTCGCTGCGCGAGTCGCTGGCGTTCGCCTTTGAAGCCAGCCTGATGATCGGGCAGGCGGCGCAGAACGACACCACCCGCAAACTCGCGTCCTGGGCCGCCATTCTTGCCGTCCCCACAGCCATTGCCGGCATCTACGGCATGAACTTCGAGTTCATGCCGGAACTCAAGACCCCATGGGGCTATCCGATCACGCTGGGCGTCATCGCGTCGGTTTGTTCGGTGCTGTATTGGCGGTTCCGGAAGTCGGGCTGGTTGTAAGGGGTGGGACTGGGGTTTGACGTGCTGGGGAGATGGTGTTCTTGCCCCGGTGTCTGACACCCTGGTGAGATGACCTTGGGTTTGTAGCGGTGTGCCTGGGGTGTCAGACACCTCCAAATGAGAGGTGGTGTTCTTGCCCCGGTGTCTGACACCCTGGTGAGACGACCTTGGGTTTGTAGCGGTGTGCCTAGGGTGTCAGACACTTCCAACTGCGGTGGTGTTCTTGCCCCGGTGTCTGACACCCTGGTGAGACGACCTTGGGTTTGTAGCGGTGTGCCTAGGGTGTCAGACACCTCCAAATGAGAGGTGGTGTTCTTGCCCCGGTGTCTGACACCCTGGTGAGATGACCTTGGGTTTGTAGCGGTGTGCCTAGGGTGTCAGACACTTCCACGCCAGTGTCGGACTCCAGCATCCAGGCGAATGCGGCGAGCTTCCTTGTGGCAAACTCGCTTTCGTTTTCCCTCTGGAGTCCCGCCGGTGCGTGGCAAATCTCCCTTTCGTGGCGGCAGCAAGCTGACCGCCCTTGTCGTTGCCCTGGTTCTGGCGGCGGCGGGTGCCATCGTGAACTGGCTGCAGCCGCAGGATTCGGCACCGCAGCGCCCGGGGCCGACGGCAAGCGGCAAGCCCTCGGCGCCGGCGGGTGGCAAACCGTCGGCCGTGGCGCCCGCGGGTGGTGTGCCGCCGGGGAGCTACACCCTGACGGGCACGATCGTGAATGTGGCGGACGGCGACACCGTGACGCTGCGGGCGCCGGACGGGCAGCGGCGCATCCGGATGGACAGCATCGACGCGCCGGAAGAAGGCCATGGCACGGATCAGCCCGGCCAGCCTGACGCCGAGGCCGCGCGCAAGCACCTGGCGGGTCTGGTGGCCGGCAAGACGCTCACCGCGCAGTGCTACGAGCAGGATCAGTATGGCCGCGATGTCTGCGCGCTGATCCTGGACGATGGGCGCTCCGCCAACCGCGTGCAGGTCGAGGCGGGCTACGCCTGGGCCTATACGGCCCGCAAGGGCGATTACCTGCGCGACAAGGCCATGCCGGACCTGCAGCGCCAGGCCAAGGCAGCCGGCCGCGGGTTGTGGGCGCGTCCGGATGCCATGCAGCCCTGGAAATGGCGCTACGACTGCTGGCGGCAACGCCAGTGCGGCTGAGCGTCGCCATCCCGACCCGCTCCCGCCCGATTCGCCCGCTGCGCCTCTAAGGGCATGCCGGGGTATTTCCCCAGCCCCCCATTTGCTATCCTCTGTCGCTACGAAACGAAGGGAAGGTTTCCATGGGTGTATTGAAGCGGCTCTGGGCGTCGGCCATGCTGCTGTCGCTGGCGTTGACGGGCTGCTCGCAAGAAAGCCCCATCAACAGCCCGTATCCATCCGGCGCCGAAAGCCAGAACACGCTGTATTCCGCTTTCGTCAAACGATCCCCCAAATACCTGGACCCGGCCAGCTCTTATTCCGGCGACGAGACGCCATATACCTACAACATCTATGAGCCGCTTTACGGGTATCACTACCTGAAGCGGCCCTACGAACTGATCCCGCGCGCGGCGGCGTCGATCGATCCGCCGGTGTACCTGGACAAGGACGGCAACCCGCTGCCCGCGGACGCGCCCGGCGAGCAGATCGCGCAAAGCGTTTACGACATCAAGATCCGGCCGGGCATCCGCTTTGCGCCGCATCCGGCCTTTGCGCGCAAGCAGGACGGCAACTATGCGTACTATCCGCTGGCGCCCGGTGAACTCGACGACAAGTTCTACATTCCCGATTTCCCGCTGACCGGCACCCGCGAGCTCACCGCCGACGACTACGTCTATGCGTTCCGGCGCCTGGCCAGCCCGCGGGTGGTGTCGCCCATCTATTCGCTGATGGCTGAACACGTGCAGGGCCTCAAAGACTACGGCGACCGGCTGCGCAAGCGCGATCAGGACCTGCGGCGCGACGTGCCTGGGGGCGCCGGCGCGTCGCCCTGGCTGGATCTGCGCGAGGACGACGGTTTCAAGGGTGTCGAGGCGCTGGATGCCCACACGCTGCGGATCCGCGTCGACGGCAAGTATCCCCAGTTCAAGTACTGGCTGGCCATGACCTTTACCGCGCCCATCCCGTGGGAAGCGGACCGTTTCTATAACCAGCCCGGCATGGCCGCGCACGACCTCTCGCTGAACACCTGGCCGGTGGGCACCGGGCCGTACATGCTGGTCGAATCGCTGCAGAACCGCCGCCACGTGCTGGGCCGCAATCCCAATTACCACGGCGAACCCTACCCCTGCGAAGGCGAACCCGGCGACAAGGCGGCCGGCCTTTTGGCCGACTGCGGCAAGCCCACGCCGTTCATCGACCGGGCCGAGTTCAGCGTCGAAAAGGAAGCCATTCCGCTGACCGGCAAGTTCATGCAGGGCTATTACGACGTGCCGCAGATCGAGCGCGGCGAATACGGCGTGGCCATGCTGGTGGCGGCCGGCGACAGCCAGGACAAGGCGCGCAAGTACCAGGAACACGGCATCAAGCTGCCGACCACGGTCGAGACCGCCAACTGGTACATGGGCTTCAACTGGCTGGATCCGGTGGTGGGCAAGGGCGACACGCCCGAGCAGCAGGAACGCAACCGCAAGCTGCGCCAGGCCATCAGCATCGCCTTCGACTGGGAAGAGTACGTGGCGGTGTTCGAGAACAGCCAGGCATCGGTGGCGTATGGCCCGGTTCCGCCCGGCGTGCTGGGCTACCGCGATCCGCCCGAAGGCATCAATCCCGTGGTATATGACCTGGTCGATGGCAAGCCCGTGCGCAAGTCCATCGACGTGGCCAAGCGGCTGCTCGCCGAGGCCGGCTACCCGGACGGCCGCAACGCGCAGACTGGCGCGCCGCTGGTGCTCTACTTCGATTCGATGTCCGGCGGCGGGTCCAACCCGCAATCTGATTGGATGCGGCGCCAGCTTGCCAAGATCGGCGTGCAGCTCGACGTGCGGGCCACCGACTACAACCGCTTCCAGGACAAGATGCTGCGCGGCGCCGCGCAGATCTTCCTGTGGGGCTGGAACGCCGACTACCCCGACGCCGAGAACTTCCTGTTCCTGCTGTACGGCCCCAACGCCAAGGCCAAGGGCGGCGGCGAGAACGCGGCCAACTATGCCAGCCCCGAGTTCGACAAGCTGTTCGAGCAGATGAAATTCCTGGACGACGGCCCCGAGAAGGCCGCGCTGATCGCCGACATGATCGCCGTCGTCCAGCGCGACGCGCCGTGGATGTTCGGCTACTTCCCGATGTCGGGCGGCGCCTACCAGCAGTGGGTCGGCAACGCCAAGCCCACGCAGATGGTGCGCAACACGCTGCAGTACATGAAGGTCGACCCGGCGCTGCGGCAGCAGAAGATCGACGAATGGAACTCGCCCATCTGGTGGCCCGTCGGCGTCTTCATCCTGCTGCTGGCGCTCGCGATCTGGCCTTCGTACGTGGCGCTCAAGCGGCGTGAACGCCAGACGGCGTTTGTGCCGCCCGAACGCAAGGAGCATCAATCATGATCGGCTATGTCATTCGCCGGCTGTTGTATGGCGTGCTGATTCTGATCGGCGTCAATCTCTTTACCTTCATCCTTTTCTTTGCGGTGAATACGCCCGATGACATGGCGCGGCTGGCCATCGGCGGCCAGCGTGTCAGCCAGGACGCCGTCGAGAAATGGAAGGCCGAACGCGGCTACGACAAGCCGCTCTTTTTCAATGCCGAGGCCCAAGGCACGGCGCAGCTCACGGACACGGTGTTCTACCGGCGTTCGGTGCCGCTGCTGGTGATGGATTTTGGCGCGTCGGATGGCGGCCGCGATATCGGCCGCGAGATCAAGACGCGCATGGGGCCCAGCCTGGCGCTGGCGGTGCCCACGTTTTTCCTGGGGCTGTTCGCCAGCATCGTGTTCTCGCTGACGCTGGTCTATTTCCGGGCCACGCGGCTGGACTTCTGGGGCGTCGTGCTGTGCGTGATGCTGCTGTCGATATCCAGCCTGTTCTACATCATTGCGGGCCAGTGGCTGTTTGCGAAGCTGCTGCGGCTGGTGCCGTTCTCGGGCTACTCGGGCGGACTGGACGTGATCAAGTTCCTGGCATTGCCGGTGCTGGTGGCGATCGTGTCGCGGCTGGGCCCGGAGGCGCGCTTTTACCGCACGCTGTTTCTTGAAGAGATCGGCAAGGACTACGTGCGCACTGCGCGCTCCAAGGGCCTGGCCGAACGTGTCGTGCTGTTCCGTCATGTGCTGCGCAACGCCATGCTGCCCATCCTGACCAGCACGGTCGCCGCGCTGCCGCTGCTGTTCATGGGAAGCCTTATCGCCGAATCGTTCTTCGGCATTCCGGGGCTGGGCAGCTACACCATCGACGCCATCAATGCGCAGGACTTCTCCATCGTGCGCGCCATGGTGTTTCTGGGCGCGGCGCTTTATATCGTGGGGCTGATCCTGGCCGACATTTCCTACACGCTGGCCGATCCCCGCGTGCGTTTCGAGTAGCCGCCATGCCCAAGTTCGTCTTTCTCTGGACCGATATCGCGCTGTGGCTGATGGTGGCGGGCGCGCTGGCCTATGTCTGGCACGTGCGCCGCAGTCCCAACCTGCGCGCCACCTGGGCGCGTGTCGCGCGCGACACGCCCGCCATGTGTTCGGCCGTCATCCTGGTCGCGTTTTCGGTGGTCGGCCTGCTGGATTCCGTGCACTATCGTCCGCTGCTGCCGCCTGCGCCGGGCGCCGCCGCCGACGCCCCGCCGGTCTACGCGCCCGCGGTGCGGTCCGCGCTGGATGGGCTATTGGCTGGCACCGTGCTCACGCGCCCCGAAAAAACCTATTCCGAGCCGCTGGCCGCGCATCAGTTCACCAAAGAGACCATGCTGGTCGACGATAAGCCGGTACGCGATTTTCCGCGGCTGCGCGGGGCGGCGCTGCACCTGACCGATCCCGAGAAAGAGCGCGCGGGCGACATTGCGATGCGGCTGGGGTGGGGGCTGGCCGCGGGGCTGGCCGTCGCGCTGGCGGGCGCGGTCCTGCTATTTGCCTGCCTGACGCGCGCCACCGGTTCGGCGTCGCACGCGGCCGAGGAACTGCTGGCCGGCCGCGCCGACATTCCCTGGCGCGCCATGACGATCACCTTCGCCCTGTTGTGCCTTGCGGTGGGGGCGCTGGCCGGCCTGTCCAGCGGCTATCACGCGCTGGGCACCGACCGCATCGGCAATGACGTGTTGTGGCAGGCGCTGAAAAGCATCCGCACGGCGCTCGTCATTGGCAGTCTCACCACGCTGGCGATGCTGCCGCCGGCCATCATTTTTGGCATCGCGGCCGGGTATTTCAAGGGCAAGGTCGACGATGCCATCCAGTACCTGTACACCACCATCACCTCGATCCCCGGCGTGCTGCTGGTTGCTGCCTGCGCCCTGATGATGCAGGTGTACATCGACAACCATTCCGACCTCTTCAACACCTCGGCGGCACGCGCCGACCTGCGGCTGTTCCTCTTGTGCATGATCCTGGGCCTGACAGGCTGGGCAGGGCTGTGCCGCCTGCTGCGCGCCGAAACCCTGAAATTGCGCGAACTGGAATACGTGCAGGCCGCGCGCGCCTTTGGCGTGTCGCACTGGCGCATCATGACGCGCCACCTGCTGCCCAACGTGGCCCATCTGGTGCTGATCACCGTGGTGCTGGAGTTCTCGGGCCTGGTGCTTTACGAGGCAGTGCTGTCCTACCTGGGCATCGGCGTGGATCCCAGCATGAATTCCTTCGGCTCGATGATCGACGGCGCGCGGCTGGAAATGTCGCGCGATCCCATGATCTGGTGGAACCTGATGACCGCTTTCATCTTCATGCTGGCGCTGGTGCTGGCCGCCAACCTGTTTGCGGACGCCGTGCGCGATGCCTTCGATCCGCGCACGCGCCGCTACAAGCCCAGCCGCCTGGCGCGCCTGGGCTTTCTTGGCCGCCGTCCGGAAGCCATGCTGGCGGCGGACGGCCGCGCCTCCAAGACCGGAGAGGCGCCATGACGTACGACACTCCCTTGCTGACCGTGAACGGCCTGGACGTCGACGTCGCGGGCGAAAGCGGCATGACGCATGCGGTCAAGCGGCTGCAGCTGGCCATTTCCAAGCGCGAGACCTTCGCGCTGGTGGGCGAATCGGGCTGCGGCAAGAGCATGACCGCGCTGGCGCTGCTGCGGCTGCTTCCGGACGCCGGGCGCATCGTGGGCGGGCAGATCGACCTGGACGGCGAGGACCTGAACCGCCTGCCCGAAAGCGCCATGCGCGGCGTGCGCGGCGGGCGCATCGGCATCATCTTCCAGGAACCGTCCACCAGCCTGAACCCGGTCATGCGGGTAGGCGACCAGATCACCGAGACGTTGACCGCGCACACGCCGCTGCGCGGGGCGGCGGCGCGCGCGCGGGCCATCGAGTGGCTGCGCCGGGTCGGCATTCCGGAGCCCGAGCGCCGCATCGACGACTACCCGTTCCAGTTTTCCGGCGGCCAGAAGCAGCGCGTCATGATCGCCATCGCGCTGGCGGCCGAACCCGTGCTGCTGATCGCCGATGAGCCGACCACCGCGCTGGACGTAACGGTGCAGGCGCAGGTGCTGGACCTTCTGGCCAGCATCCAGCAGGAAATGGGCATGGCCGTCCTTTTGATCACGCATGACCTGGCCGTGGTCAAGAACGTGGCGCATCACGTCGCGCTGATGCGCAGCGGCGAGATCGTCGAAAGCGCCAGCGCCGAGGAATTCTTCCGGGCGCCGCGCCATCCATATGCCAAGCAGCTCTTCGAGGCCATTCCCACCTTCGACAAGCGCGGCGTGCCGCTGACCGAACAGGGCCGCGCCGTGGCCGCGCAGCAGCGCCAGCAGGCCGGGCCGGACCGCACGGCGGGCGTGGTGCTGGACGTGCAGGACCTGAAAGTCCATTACCCGGTACGCAAGGGGCCGCTGCGCCGCATCGTGTCCTGGGTCAAAGCCGTGGACGGCGTGACCTTCACGCTGCGCGCGGGCGAAACGCTGGCGCTGCTGGGCGAGTCCGGCTGCGGCAAGACCACCACCGGCAAGGCGTTGCTGCGGCTGATCGACGGCGCGCGCATCTCGGGCCGCGCCATGCTGCAAGGCCAGGATCTGCTGACCGCCGACCGCCGCCAGCTGCAGCGGCTGCGCCAGGACATCCAGATCGTGTTCCAGGATCCGTACGCGTCGCTGGATCCGCGCATGCGCATCGGCGAGATCCTGGACGAGGGGCTGGCATCGCTCAAGCGCGGCATGAGCCGGCAGGATCGCGAGAAGCACGCCGCGCAGCTCATCGAGCGGGTAGGGCTGCCCGCCAATACGCTGATGCGCTATCCGCATGAATTCTCGGGCGGACAACGCCAGCGCATTGCCATTGCTCGCGCGCTGGCCGTTGAGCCCAAGGTGCTGATCTGCGACGAGCCCACGTCGGCGCTGGACGTGTCTGTGCAGGCGCAGATTCTGGATCTGCTGCGCGAACTGCAGACCGATCTGGGCATCGCGTATCTCTTTATCACCCACAATTTCGGGGTGGTCGAGTACCTGGCGGACCGCATCGCGGTCATGGACAAGGGCCGCATCGTCGAACTCGGTCAGGCCGAATCGGTCTTGCTGGCGCCGCGCCAGGAAGTCACGCGCCGGCTGCTGGCCGCGGTGCCGCGTCTGCACTTCGGGCCGCCGGAGGCGGAGTGATCCAAAGCCGGATCCGGCCAATGTGGCCGGATCCGGTGGTAGCGTCAACGAGGCAATACCCCGCCGCCTACCCGGGCTGATGCGCGCTGCCCGTCTCCAGCCAGTCCAGCGTGTCACGCTTGACGCCGCGGCCGCACCGCGTCAAAAACCCGTGCACGGCCTCCAGTTCCGCGGTGTCATAGTTGCATGAAGTCATCGCGATGGTCTCGGCGATCCACTGCCGCTCCTGCGCGAGCACCCGGCACTGCGCCTCGACCGGCCGGATCACGATGATCCTGCGGTCAAGCGGGTGGCGGCCGCGTTCCACGTAGCCGGCTGCTTCCAGCCGGTTGATGAGCGCGGTCGCCCCCCCCGAACTGATGCCCATCAATCTCGCCAGATGCCCCGTCGGCAGGGCATCGAACGCGATGACCAGCTCCAGCGCCTTCAAGTCCGCCACAGTCGTGCCCAGCTTCTCGGCCAAGGCCGATTGGCAGGCCGTGTTGTAGGCGGCGAACTGCCGGCCGAGCAGCAGGCCGATTTCGTCCAGCATGCCGGACCGCCGGCTGCTCTTTGATGGCTCGACCATGCCGGTCATGGGCTCGTGGTGTTGATAGGTGTGTTGTTGCAGCATGATGGGGTTTCCTGGCGGTTTTTAGGGGATCACTTCTTGCCGGCCAGGCCGCCGAGCAGTCCGCCCAGCAAGCCGCCATTGGGCGCGCCGCCCGTCGAGCTGCCCGTCGTCGCGCCCGTCACCCCCACCAGCAGACCGCCGAGCAGTCCGCCGTTGGCTGCGCCACCGGTCGTTCCGCCCGAGCCTCCCGAACTGGCCGGCGCACCGGTGGAAGCGCCTGCGCCCGCGCCGGCTCCCGCGCCCGCCGCGACATTCACGCCGCCCAGCAGCCCGCCCAGCAGACCCCCGCCGCTTGTGCCGGCCGAGGCGCCGGCACCCGCGGCGGCGCCGGCCCCAGCGGTCAATCCGCCGGTTACCCCACCGAGCAGGCCGGTCACGGGCGCCAGCAGGCCGCCCGCGCCGTTGGCGCCGCCCGTGACGCCACCCAGGCCGCCCGTCACGCCGCCCAGCCCCCCCGTCAGCGAGGCAACGGCGCCCGTGGCGTTGGCCAACGTCGAACCCAGGGGATTCGCGTTGCCCGGCGTCGCATGGAGCAAACCGCCAGCGCTCGCGACCGCGCCGCCCAGCCCTTGCAGTACGCCGTTCAAGCCCGGCGCGGTACCCGGCAACGAGCCGCCCAGATTGGTGACGGTGCCGCCCAGGCCGGTCAACAGGTTGGCGACCGGTGCGCCCAGCTTGGTCGTGTCGCCCACTTGCTGCGTCAGGCCGACGACGTTGCCGGCCAGCGGGCTGGCGGTCGGGTCGAGCGCGCCGCCCACGCCTGCCAGCGTCGTCTGCAGACCCAGCGGCAGCACGTTGTCGACGGTCTTGCCGACATTGCCCAGCGCGGGCTCGAGCAGCGGCGTGGTGGGGCCGTTGAGCGCACCGTTCGTCACGCCGCCCACCACTTGCGTGATCGGTTGCAGCAGGCCGCCCTGGCCGGACAGCGGGCCGGTCAGCGCGCCCACTGCGCCCGTGGCATTGCCCAGCACGGTGGTCAGGGGATTGGGGTTGTTGGCGTCCGCATGCAGCAGGCCGCCCGTGCTGGCCACCGTCTTGCCCAGGCCATCCACCAGGCCACCCACGCCGACTGCCAGGCCGCCGGGCAGGCCCGAGCCCTTGACGTCCGTGCCCAGGTCGCTGACCGCGCCACCCACCTGCCTGACGATGCCGTCGACAGGCTGGCCCAGGCCGGTCGTGGCGCCCACTTGCTGCGTCAGGCCAACCACGGTGTCCGCGACCGGCTTGATCGTGGGATCCAGCGCCTTGCCAACGCCGCCAAGGGTCGAGTCCAGATTCAGGGGCAGGGCGTTGTCGACCGCGCCGCCGGTATTGCCCAGCGTCGTTTCCAGCAGGCCGGTAACGCGCGGCGGGTTAGTGCCGGGGTCGGTGCCGCCGCCGCCGGGATTGGTGCCGCCACCGGGGTTCGTGCCGCCGCCCGGGTTGGTGCCCCCGCCGGGATTCGTTCCACCGCCGGGGTTCACGCCGGGATCAAGCCCCCCGCCGCCCGGGTTCGTCGGGATATCGGTTCCCGGAAGTCCTGCAGTTTTCTTCCCGCTGCCCCCGCCGCCTCCGCAGGCGGTCAGCGCGCCGACAAGCGCGGTGGCCATGACGGTGGCGGTCAGGACGTGATGGAGGCGGCGCATCTCGGTACGGTTCTGCATGACGAACTCCTTTGGCTGGAAGAATCGAGTCTTGAAACAACCCGGTACGCTTCCTGATGCATAAACCATGCCAAGATTTTTCAGAACCGTTGCATATCGCCAGTTTGGGAAATGCCGAGCCAATAAATTCGCTTTGTTATCAAGCGCATACGCTGGTATTTAAGGGTTTTTCCCTGGCTCTCGATAATCCCTGTTTTGGGATGGCGGCGAGCCTGCGACTGTTACGGAAAGCCGGTCATCCGACGTAACGTTACGTCGGACGTTACGGCCGGCGTTACGTAACGCCGGATCCTTTCGCGCATTAAAAACGCCCGTCGTAACGGGCGTTTTTAAATTTCGGGCATAACCGCGCCAGGCCCGGCTGGACAGTTACAGCGCGTCCCAGAACAGCGAGTAATTGGCGTTGAAGCGCAGGTCGCGGTCGTTATTGACGGTGGCCGATCCCACCGGCTTGGCTACGTTGAAGTCAAACAGATAATGCTTGTCGTCGGTAATCCGCACGCCCAGCGCCACGGATGATAGGTGGCGGTTATTCAACGTCTGCAGGTCCTTGTTGTTGTACCAGGTGCGTGCGTAGTCGACCAATGCGTAGGGCTGCACGCTGGAAAGATACGTCCAGCCCACGCCGAAGCGGCGATTGATTTCCGCTGACACGCCGACGCCTTTGTCGCCACTTTGTTCGCCTTGCGGATAACCCATGGCAAACCGCCAACTGCCAAAGGAAATCTGCTCGGAAGAGGGCAGGATATTGCTGGAATACTGCCCCGCGCCGGAGAAAACTAGCCCAAATTGATGGGGCAGCGCAAATGTCTGCCTGGCGTTCAGGTTGTAGCGGGTGAAGTCCAAGTCCAGCCGCGGCGTGGCGGAATAACCGTAATTGGTCGAGATATCCTTTTTTGCGCCGACGGCGTCAAAACCCTTGGCAACCGTAAGCGTGACGTCCGTCGCCTTGGTTTCTGAAACCTGGATAAACCGCATTTCGGCTGTGGCGGCGCGCACCTGCGCGTCCTGCTGCAACCAACGGTCGGATTCGCGGGCTTCGTATCGGTCCTTGGAATTGGCGGCATATACCCCTAACGTGCCGGTCAGCGAACGCCGGTTGTTGAGCAGAAACGGATAACTGACGCCGACGCCGATGCGGTCGTTTTTTACACGGCGATCAAAACCCAGCAGTTCAATCGCATCATCCTGCGGCCGCGCATCGTAGTAATAACCGTCCACTTTGACCGACAGGCCATTGGCGCCGATCGGTACCCGGATTTCGCCGGACACGTATTTCACGTCGTCGGTATTGAATGGGACCGACGCCGTCAGCTTCACCTGTTCGCCTAACGGGGTCAGGCTGTTGGTTGTGACATTCACGATAGGTTGCATGCCGGTGCCCAGATCCGCGATGTCGCCGTTGAGGCTGACGGGTTGGCGGGTGGCCACCAGCGCCAGCTCGGTGGCGCCGTCCGCGCGGCGGGGCAGGTCCAGGCTGGGCGTGAACCTGACGCCCGGCACGGTTCGCATCAGGTTCAGTTGGCGCTCCAGCGTGGCCTGGCTGAGCGGCCGTTCCGCCAGCAACGGCGCGGCCAGTGCTTCAAGCCGATCCTGCGCATTGCCGATGTCGCCGTCGATCCGCACATTGGCGATAAAGCCCTCGACCACCGTCACCACGACCAGGCCGTTGGCGAATGTCTGGTTCTGCACCAGCGCAAATGACAGGGGAAAGCCCTTGTCGCGGTAAAGCTGCGTGATCTTGTCGACCTGGGCGACCAGCTCTCCCAGGCTGATTTCCTTGCCCGCAAGCGGCGCGAGCACGGCGGACACCTCCTCGAACGGAATGGCGCGCACGCCGGTGACGTCGAAGTTGCGCGGCACGATCCGTTGCGCCAGCCGGGCCTGCAAGGCCAGTTGCTCGGGGGTGGCGGTTTGGACGACCGGTGGCGGTTGCCTTGCCGATGGCGGACGTTCCAGCCGCGGCAGGGCGTCCACCGGGTTGCCGCGCAGCGGTCCCTCCGCCCGCACTGGCGAGCCCGTCACCATCATGCAAAACAGGGCCAGGGCCAAAGGCCCACCCTGACATTTCCCTCGTGTGCCTTTCTTATCTTTCATTTCTGCTTGCTCATGTGAACGCCGAGCCGATAAAGATCGCGTGTCGAGTGGAAAAGGGGGTTGTGTCACCAGTAATTAACTGTTGCGTTTAAGGGTGCTTATATGGTGCCAGTATTGTCCGAACGATGACAATCAATTTCAAAATGAGGTTGTACGACGTGCAATATGTCTCCCGTACGGCATTATTCCGATGTCCCCATTAATTCGATATCTGAAAGATAGGCGAGTTTCGGACGTTTTTTATAAGATTACCTGGAAGTTGGGAGTATCCGTTACAACTCGTGTGTCGCAACATTGCGAAATTCAGTGAAAACCCTGATGCGTATGATTTGGCAATATATAAACTGAAGCCACGTATCAAAAATACGCAAAATGTGTGGACCCGCCCGGAGATTCAAATGGCTGGGAAATACTGCAAGAAGCACTGCAATTACCCGCCGGCTGCGCAATATCGCTGCCGGCTACCACACGAGGAGCATTCATGAGCCCGGGCGACGTTGTCCCGCTCTCCTTCGACGGCCGCTTGGTGGCGCTGTCGTTCCTGATCGCGGCCTTGGGCTCGTACGTCGCCCTGCTGGCGGCGGCGGGCATCCGCGCGGAAACGCAGGACGGGGAGATCCGCCTTGGCTATGTCGTCATCGGCGCGGTGGCGATGGGCGGCGTGGGGATCTGGAGCATGCATTTCATTGGCATGCTGGCGCAAAACCTGCCTTTTGAAGTCGGTTATCAGGCCGGGCTGACCATACTGAGCTTTCTGGTTGCCGCCGGGTTTTCCGGGTGGGCCTTCTGGTATGTCGGCCGGGATCGGTTCTCTTTTATTCGGTGCCTGATCGGCGGTTGCGCCGCGGGCTTTGGCGTTGCCTCCATGCATTATGTCGGGATGAGCGCCGCGCGCATGCCGGCGGTCCTGCTCTGGAATCTGCCGCTGGTTGTGTTGTCGGTGCTGATCGCCGTCATAGCGGCCACTGCCGCGCTCTGGCTCGCATTTAATACGCAGAACGAACGTCAGCGCATCGGCGCCGCCATTTTGATGGCCGTCGCCGTGTGCGGCATGCATTACACGGGTGCGGCCGCCGGAGCCGTTATCTGCACGGCCGCCAATGACGCCGCCGGCCGGTATATCGGGGGCGCCATGCTGCCGTATATCGCATTCGCCCTGTCCATCATCACCTTGCTGCTCATGCGCTGGCATTTGCAGCGGGCTTCGCAACGCTTTCGCGCTCGCATGGCGCAGCGCATTGACTCGATCATTGAATCGGCGCCTGGCGAGGTTTCGGGGAGATCCCCGGACGCCTCTCCGGGGCCGGGTTAGCGGGACCCTTCAATCGATGCCCATGGAGCTTGATATGAAAGCAACACTTGCGCAGTTCTGGAATGACGAAGACGGGATCACCGCCCTTGAGTACGGGCTGATCGCGGGAATGGTGGCAGTGGCCCTCATCGTGGCGGTGGGCGCCTTTACCGGTTCCTTGAAAGGCATGTTCGAGGACCTTGGCACCAAGCTGGATAACGCCAAGGCGGGGACTGGCACCACGCCGCCGGCCGGCGGCGCCGGCTGAGCCGCAAGCGGATCCGCGGCGCGGTGGCCCTTGCCACCGCGGCGCGAACCTGCAACCCGGCATCGCTTGATTGAAGGGGGCGGAGCCCGCCGCGGCACGCCCGAGGTCTTGTCCGTTCTTCAGAAGGTCTAGCCTTGTATCCAGGGGTGATGCTGTGGTGGCTGTTGTTTACATGCTGGATTCTGGCGCTGATCCATGGCGATCTGCGTCACCGCCGCGTCCCCAACCGGCTGATCGTCGCGGGACTCGCGGCCCAATTGCTTTGGCTGCTGGCGGCCTTGCTGGCGCCGGGCTGGGCCTATCCGCCGCGATGGAGTGGATGGCTGCCGGCGCTGGCCGGTTTTCTGGCGGCGGCGCTATTTCTGCCGCTGTGGCGCTGGCGTCTGATGGGCGCAGGCGATATCAAGGCGATCGCCGTTCTCGGGCTGCTGCTGGGCTTTGCGCCGCTGATGGTGACGCTGGTGCTGGCCAGCGTGCTGGCGGGTCTGCACAGTCTGCTGTATCTGGTCGTGTCGAGCGTCTGGGCGCTGAGCAACCGCGCGCGCCAGATTCCCTACGCGGCATATCTGGGGCTGGCCGCCGTCAGCGCGGCTCTTATTCCGTGGAATTCGCCCTGGTATTCGTGGTGTTCTTCCTGGTGTTCTACGGGATCCTGACGTATTCCCTGGTGGTTGCCGCCCAGCATTCCGTGACGCTTGCCGCGCAGGACGGCGCGCGCAAGATCCTGCAGTGGCAGCCCGGCACCGCGTCGCTTGTGGCGCGGGCCGAAGCCGGACGCGAATCGGCGCTGTCGCAGGCGGCGTGGATCAGCGCCATGTCCGCGGGACCCGTGCAGGTGGCGGTGTGCGGCAGTGCGGGCGCGCTGACCAGCGCGGCGGGCGGCGCGTGCAGCGGATTGCCGCTTGCGCAGGATCAGGTCGAAGTCAACGTGTCGTACGCGTATGGCGCCCATCCGCTCATCCCTTCCGTGCCGTTGTTGAACACGGCGCTGATGCCGGCTTCCAGCGTATTGAGCGCGCGCGCCACGGTGCATCTGGGCGATGCCCTGGGCGGGGGAAGCTGAGATGCGCGCGGCGCCGCAATACCTCAACCGCATCAAGACGCGCGCGCGCCAGCGCGGCATCGCAGCGCTGGAGTTTTCGCTGACGCTTACGTTGCTGCTGCTCTTCATCTGCGGCGTGGTCGGATTCGGCGCCCTGTTCTGGATGCAGCAGCAATTGGCCGCCGCCGCCGCTGACGGCGCGCGCGCGGCCGTCCAGGCGCGGTTCAGCGGCCAGGCCGACGTGCCGGCCATCGCCTGCGTGGCGGCGATGCGAACTTTCTCCGCCGGATCGGCGGTGCTGTGCAGCGCCACGCGCGCGCCGTGCGCCTGGCCCGGGGCAGGCGGGGCGCAGGCCGATTGCGCGACCGTCGCCATGACCTACAACACCCAGACCTGGCCGTTGCTCGAGACAGTGCGGGGCCTCGTCACGGCCTTGCCGGGCGCGAACCGCAACTGGATACCGAGCAGGCTGCATTCGCAGGCTGTCGTGCAGATATCGCAGGGGACGCCATGAGCAGTCTGAGCAAGATCGTCGCGGGATTGTTGCTGGTGGCGGGCGTGGCGCTTGCCTTCATGGCGTGGAGGCTGGCGTCGGCGCCGCCCCGCCCGGCGGTCAGCGTGGCGCCCGCGCCGCTTGCGGTGGCGCCTGCCGAGCCGGTCAAGCTGTATCCGGTGGTGGTGGCACGCGAGGCGATCGCGGCCGGCTCGCGCATCGACAGCGCAAAAATGCTGACGGTCGTGCAGTGGCAGGCCGCGTTGTCCGGCGGTTTTGCCGACCCCGCGCCGCTGGATGGCGCGGTGACGAAGGTCGACATTGCCGTGGGTGATCCGATCGTGCCCAGCCTACTCACGCAGGGCCTGGCGCGCCAGCTCAAGGCGGGCGAGCGCGCCGTCGCCATCGCGGTGGACGAAGTCATCGGCGGTGGCAACCGCATCGTCCCGGGCGACATGGTGGACGTGTTCTTCATGATCGAGAAAAGCCCCGAAGTCGCGTCGGGCCAGGCGCGCCTTTTGCAGTCGCAGGTGCGCGTGCTGGCCTATGGCCAGGCCACGGTGGAAGGGCCGGACGAGAAGCCGGCCTTGCAGCAGGGCGGCCCGGGCCAGCCGGCACGCACCGCGGTGCTGGCGGTGCCGGTGGATCGCGTCAACGAATTGATGCTGGCCAGCCGCGCGGGCCGCTTGCAACTGGCGCTGCGGCCGGTGGGCGACGACAGCATGCCGGATGTGGCCCTGTTCGCCCCGCGCGGCACGGTGTTGCCGGTACGCGCGGATCTGACGCCCGCGCAGCGCGAATCGCTGCTGGCCGGCCCCAACCGCGCCTTCGCGGGCGAGAGCCTGGTGCAGCTGGATGGCAGCACGGCCGCCGCCTTGGCGCCCGCCGCGCGCGGCCCCGCAACCCGCGCCGCAGCCCGGCCGCAAGGGACCGGTGGCGGCCGCACAGTCGAAATCATTCGAGGAGATAAAACCGAGCACGTGCGCTACTGAACGGGGCTGCGGGCGCACCAGGCGCAGCCCGCAGCCAAAGAATCCCACCATCAGATCCGGCACTATGAAGAACCTTCAGCGCACCACCATGATCTGCCTTCTGTTGGCCGCCGCGGCAATGACACCCGAAGGAATCAGCCTGGCACAAACCGCGGCCCCCGCGACTGGCGCAAACGCGCCGGCCCGCGACATTTCAATGGCGGTCAGGGAGCAGCAGACCGTCATGCTCGATCACGGCGCGCCCTCGCGCATCGCCATCGGCGATCCGGACGTGGCGGATGTAAAGGTGCTGCCAGCCACGGGCAACCGCGCGGGCGCCGTGCTGCTGTACGGCAAGAAGCCCGGCACCACGCGGCTGCAAGTCTGGTCCGCCGGCAACGCCGCGCCGCAGGTGTGGACCGTGCGCGTCGGTAGCGGCGTGCAGGGCGCGCTGGCCAGCCGCGGCCTGGCCGGCGGCGCCAACGTGGACATCGCGGACGGCCACGCCGTCGTTTCGGGCCACGCCGAATCGCCGCTCGGGCAGATTGCCTCGGCCACGATGGCGGCCGCCGCCGTGGGCGGTGATAAAAACGTGGTGGACCTGTCCACCGCTGGCGCCGGCGGCGTCGTGCAGGTGGAAGTGAAGGTCGTCGAGGTGTCGCGCTCGGTGATGAAGGCGGCCGGCATCAGCTTCACGGCCAGCAATGGCCCCTGGAGCGGCGGCAGCTCCACCATGCCAGCCAGCCTGGGCGGCGCGCTGGCGTCGGGGTTTTCGCTGTTCTACGACTCAAACAACTTTGCAGCGCGCCTGCGCCTCTTGCAGACCAACGGCATGGCGCGCGTGCTGGCCGAGCCCACGCTTGTCGCGCTGACGGGGCAGAGCGCCAGCTTCCTGGCGGGCGGCGAGCTGCCGATCCCGCAGGCCGGCGGACTGGGAACCGTCAACGTGACCTTCAAGCCCTTCGGCATCGGCCTGACCGTGACGCCCACCGTGCTGTCGCGCGACCGCATCGCGCTGAAGGTGGCGCCCGAGGCCAGCGAGCTGGACTACACCAACGGCATCGCCATCAACACCAGCGAAGACACCAGCACCATCATTCCGGCGCTGCGCACGCGTCGCGCCGACACGATGGTCGAACTGGGCGATGGCGAAAGTTTCGTCATCAGCGGCCTGGTGTCGCGCCAGACGAAGGCGTTGGTCAACAAGGTGCCCATGCTGGGCGACCTGCCGATCATCGGCGCGTTTTTTCGCAGCGTCGATTATTCCCAGGAAGACACCGAGCTGGTCATCGTCGTGACGCCGCGCCTGGTGCGCCCGATCGCGCGCGGCGTGGCCTTGCCGCTGCCGGGCGCCCGGCAGGAGCAAACGGACTCGGCGTTCAACGCCTGGGGTTATTACCTGACCGGCCCGGCAAGCGGCCAGCAGATGCCGGGATTCTCACGGTGACCAATATGAAGACACATGCCAGCGAAGGAGTGGGCCTGCAGAACGGCACGCGGTTCCTGTTTTGTTCTCAGGGTAGTGCGATTGCCTCGCAGTTGGGGATGGCGTTGGGCGACCTGGGCGTGCTGACCCAGGAGTCGCCGCGCATCGAGGAACTGGCGCGGCGACTGACGGAGCTTGCGCCGCAGGTGGTGTTCCTGGATTTCTCGTTGAGCGACGACGAACCCGGCAAATTGTTCAAGTCCGCTGAACTGGCGCGGCTCTTGGCGCGCATCGCGCCGACCCTGCCGCGCGTGGCGGTCGGCTACGTAAGCCAGCCCGAGGGGGCGATCGCCGCCCTGCGTGCGGGAGCGGTTGATTTCGTCGATCCGTCCGTGGCGCCGCAGGAGGTCCGGGAGGTGGTGCTGCGCGTGCTCGACCGGCCGTCGGGCGGGCGCATGGACGGCACGCGCCGCAGCGTCGTGCTGCTGGGCGCGCGTCCCGGCGTGGGCACCAGCACGCTGGCCGTGCATCTGGCAGGCATGGTGCAGGACCGCCTCAAGCTGACGTACAACCAGCGCGCCGCCAAGGCGTCTCAACCGCCGGGCGAGCCGCTGCCGTTGTCCAGCCGCGTGGCCCTCATGGACCTGGGCTGGCCGGTGGGCGATTGCCAGCTCTACCTGAACATCGGCGGCGACTTCGATTTTGCCGAGGCGGCGCGCAATCTGCGCCGCCTCGATTCCACGCTGCTCGGATCGGCGATGGCGCACACCGCCAACGGCCTGAGCGTGCTGTCGTTGCCGCGCGATCTGGGGCAGATGCGCGAGGTGTCGCAGTCGGATTCGCTGCTGGTGTTTGAACGGATGCGTCAGCACTTCTCCGTCGTTGTGGCCGACGCGGGCGGTTTCACCAATGCCGAGTTCGTGTCGGGCCTGGCGCGCAACTCGCAACTGAACTGGATCGTGACCGACCAGAGCGTGGGCGCGCTGGTGTCGCTGGCTGGGCTGCTGCAGGAACTGGAGCATCTGCACGTGGACCGTTCCACGTTAGGCCTCATCGTGAATCGCTATGACGAGCGCTACGGCATGACGGCCAAGCAGATCGCCGAACGCTTCAGCCTGGAACTCGTCGGCACGCTGCCGGACCGCACGCTGCCGCTGATGGTGTGCACCAACCGCGGCCATCTGCTGCACGAAGAGGCCGAGCGCGACGTCTACGTGCGCGCAGTGCAGACGCTGGCGGAACGCCTGTGCACCGAGGAAGCCGCGCCCGGCGGGCACGCAAGCTGGCTGGCTACCTGGCTGCCCGGCGTGCACCGCCGCATGGTGATCGGCTGACGGACCACATCGGCTGACGGATTAACAGACGCACGGTTACGGGATCCGACATGATCATGACAGCGACGATAGAGTTCGGCGGCGACGGCGACAAAGGGTTCTCGGCGTCGGACCGCTACCAGGAAGTGAAGACGGCGGCCTACGAGCACCTGCTGTCCCGCATCGAGGAACTGGGCGCGGAATTCGGCCGCTGGGCGCGCTCGGCGATCCAGGAATTCGTGGACATCGAGGTCGCCAGCTTCGTGCGGCTGCGCCGGGTCGCGATCAACGAAAGCGAAATGCGCGCCATCGCCGAAGCCCTGACCAAGGAACTGGCCGGGCTCGGCCCGCTGGAAGATCTGCTGGCCGATCCGGCCGTCGAAGACATCCTCATCAACGGCTACGACAACGTCTTCGTCTCGCGCCGCGGCGTGCTGGCCCGCGAGTCGCTGCGCTTTACCGACAACCAGCACGTGCTGCGCATCGTGCGCCGCATCTTGGCGCCCATCGGCCGCAGGCTGGACGAGTCCAGCCCGATGGTCGACGCGCGCCTGCCCGACGGCGGCCGCCTGAACGTGGTGATCGAGCCGCTGGCGGTGGACGGTCCCATGGTGTCGATCCGCAAGTTCCGGCAGGACCCGCTGAAACCGGCGGACCTGCTGACGCTGGGCACTTTTGACGAAGCGATCTACCGCCTTCTGAACGAGGCCGTGAAGAATCGCTGCAACATCCTGGTGTCCGGCGGCACCAGCTCGGGCAAGACGTCGCTGCTGAACGCGCTGGCGTTCTTCATCCCTGAGAACGAGCGCGTGGTGACGGTCGAGGACACGGCGGAGCTGTCGCTCAACCATCCGCACGTGGTGCGGCTGGAATCGCGCCAGGGCGGCTTTGACGGCAGCGGCGCAGTCACCATCCGCGAACTCATCCGCAACAGCCTGCGGATGCGGCCGGACCGCGTGGTGGTGGGCGAGGTGCGCGGCGCCGAGGTCATGGACATGCTGCAGGCCATGAACACCGGTCACGAAGGGTCGATGGCGACCATCCATGCGAACTCGCCGCGCGAATGCCTGTACCGGATCGAGATGCTGGCCGGCTTTGCCGGCTTTCAGGGCAGCGAGGACAGCCTGCGCCGGCAGATCGCCAGCGCGCTGGACTTCATCGTGCAGATCGGCCGCCTGTCCAACGGCAAGCGCCGCGTGCTGTCCGTGACCGAGATCACCGGCATGGGCGACAACGTCATCTCCACGCAGGAGCTTTACCGCCACGACCCGTTTGCGACGCCGGACGGCGAGGAACGGGACCGCTGGAACTGGCTGGGCATTCATCCCCACACGCCCAAGCTGGCCAAGTTGCGCAACGAGGCGCGCGCCAACGACAACGCGCCGGACGACCGCGATGGCGGCGGTGGCTTCTGGAGCAGGAGGCGCTGATGCAGGACGTGATGGCGCTGTTGAGCCTGGCCGCGGTGCTGGCCGTGGGGGCGGTGCTGCTGTGGCGCCACGCCGACCGCAGCGCGCGCCGGGCTGCCAGCTCCGCGTTTCTGGACAGCCAACTGGCGCGCGGCCGCGAGGAGGCGGCGGGCGACGCGCCGTTCGCCGAGAACGCGCGCGAGTTCCGCAGCGGCCATGCCGGCTGGGACCGTCTCTTGCGCCTGGCCGGCCTTCGGCAAAGCGTTGGCCTTTACCTGCGCATCGCGCTGCCTGTCGTCGCGGGCGGGGCGCTCGCCTGGACCTTTCTGGGGCCGCTGTCGGGCGCGGTGACGTTCCTGCTGCTGGCCGTGTTTGCGTACTTCCTGCTATGGCTGCGGGCGGACAAGCGCCAGCGCCGCATGATCTCGCAACTGCCGGCCTTTCTGGACAACATCGTGCGCCTGCTGACCATCGGCAACAGCATCGCCGCGGCGTTCCGGACGGCGGCCGCGGCCACCGACGAGCCGTTGCGCGAAGTGGTGGAGACTGCCGCCAGCCTCAGCAACTCAAAGGAACTGGACGCGGCGCTGGCGCACGTGTCCCGCATGTATGGCCTGAAGGAGCTGTACATGGTGGCGGCGGTTGTTTCGCTGGCGATGCGCTTTGGCGGCCGTAGCGATCAGGTGCTGGAACGCATGGCGGCCTTCATGCGCGATGTCGCCCAGGCGCGCAACGAGCTGACGGCAAGCTCGGCCGAGGTCCGGCTGTCCGCCTGGATCCTGGCGCTGCTGCCCGTGGGCGTGGCGGGCTTCATCATCGTGGCCAACAACAACCTGTTCATGGGCCTGTGGGAAGACCCGCAGGGCTTCAAGATGCTGCTGACTGCCGTCTGCCTGCAGATCGGCGGCTGCTATTGGCTGTATCGCATGGCCAAGGCCATCTGAGGGGAGGCGCCGCATGGACACCCTGCAATCCTGGAACGCGTCCACCGTGCTGGCGATGGCGCTGATGCTGGTGGCGGCAGGCCTGGTGGTGCTGGGACTGGGCATGGCGCGGCGCCTGCGCAGCCAGGACCGCAGCCGCCAGGTGGTGGATCAGGCGCTGGCCGCGCGGGAAGGTGCGGCAGCATCGGTGGCGCCGGGCGAAGAAAGACGCGGCCGGCTGGCCGCGGCCGCGCGGATGGCGGACACGTTCGGCAAGCGCCTGAGCGAGGGCCGGCTTGCCGATGCGCTGCTGGCCGCCGAAGACCGCAAGCTGGTCGACATGGCCGGCTACGCGCAGCCCGGCACCGCGCGTTCGCGCTTCGTCCTGATCCGGTTCGGCCTGGCGCTGAGCCTGCCCGTGGCCGTGGTCCTGCTGGACTGGCACAAGCAGTTGCCGCAGATGCCGCTGCGCGCGTTTGTCGCGGGATTCGTGGCGTTTGCCATCGGCTACATGCTGCCCAAGTGGATCGTGCAGCGCCGCCTGGCGCGCCGCCGCCGTCAGGCCGCCGACGAGCTGCCCTTGCTGATCGATCTGCTGCGTCTCTTGCAGGGCGTGGGTTTGTCGATCGACCAGAGCTTGCAGGTGTTGATCAAGGAGTTCGGCCAGGTGCTGCCCGTGCTGGCTTTGGAGTTGCGGCTGGCGTCGGAACTGTATGTGCGCGGCCGCACGCGCGAACAATCGCTGGCCCGCATGGCCACGGGCTTTGACAACGACGACCTGTCCGCGATCTGCCGACTGATCGCGCAGGTGGATCAGCACGGGGGCGCTGTGCAAGAGCCGCTGAACCGCTTTGGCGAACGCCTGCGGGACAAGCGGCGCCTGGAGTTGAAGGAGAAGGTGGGCAAGACCACGGTCAAGATGACCGGCGTCATGATCGTGACGCTGCTGCCTGCCCTGTTGATCGTGACGGGCGGCGCGGGGTTTATCGCGGTGTTGCGCGGCTTGTCGCGCATGGGAGGGATGTGATGGACGGCAGAATCGAAAGACGGTCGGGCGCGGCGCGCTGCGGGTTTGCGGTCACGGTACTGGTGATCGCCGCGGGCCTTGCCGGATGCCAGACCAACAAGGCGGAATCCGCCTGGCAACTGATCCAGCAACAGCAGCAGGAACAGGCGCTGATGCGGCAGCAGGAGGACGAAGCCGAGAACAAGCGGCGGCCCAAGGAGCCGGAGCTGATGCTGTCCCTGATCGTCGAGGCGCAACGCCAGGACCGGTATTTCGCCTCGCTGGCGTACATCGACGGCTTTCAACAGAAGTTCGGCAATGATCCGCGCGTGGCCGTCCTGCGCGCCGAAGCCCTGCGCCAGACCGGACAGACCGCGTTGAGCGAAGAGGCCTATCGCGCGCTGACCACCACCGATCAGGCGGCCGAGGGCTGGCATGGCCTGGGCCTCATCGCCGGCGCGCGCGGGCAGTTCGACCAGGCGGCAGATTACCTGGGGCGGGCGGCCCGGCAGTCGCCCATGGACGCGCGGATTCTTGGCGACCTGGGCTATGCGCGGCTGCGCGCGGGCGATCCGGCGGGCGCGCGGGTGCCACTGGGGCAGGCGGCAGAATTGACGCCGGATAGCGGCAAGGTGCTGGCGAACCTGGCGGTGTTGCTGTTGGTGGAGGGCGATGCGGTGCGCGCGCAGCAGGTAATGGAGCGCGCGCAACTGGGCGAGGAAGCGCGCGGACAGGTGCTGCGCCTGGCCGGCGAGATTCGCGGCCAGTTGGCGCCGGCGCCGGGTGCGTCTGCCGCATCAGCCACCCGGGTCTCCAGCGGCGAGCAGGTTGTGTTGCCGAGGATGAGCCCGCTGATGGAAGGGCTGGGCAATGGTCCCATCGTGCGTTAACCCAATGTTCTGGAAATCCGTCATGACCCGTCCCATATCGCACGCACTTTTGATTCTGGCCTGCGCCGCGATGGCGCCTACCGCTGGACACGCACAAACGAACGCGCCGCTGACGGGCGGCATGTCCGCCGCGCCGGCCGTCATGCCGGACCGGCCGGTGGTGCAGCAGGTGCAGACGCCGCTGCCGGCGGCGCCGGCGGCAACGACAGCACCCGCGGCGCCGTCGGCCCCCGCCACGCCGGAGGCCTTCGGCGATGTGACCCGGGGGCTGCTCGCCGCGCAGGCTGACGGCCGCCGGGCGGGCAATGCCTTGCCGGTGTTGGGCCAGGTCTCCACGGCCGCGTGGAATCGTTATGTGGAGAGTTTCAAGCAGCCCATTCCCGTGTGGTTCGACCGGAACGTGGAAATCCCCAACGTCCAATAGGTTTCCCGCGCGGGTCGCTCCCGCCGCATGCCAAGACGGAGTCGCAAGCGCATGTCAGCCGGCCATCCTCGTCCCATCCCGCCGCCGCGGCAACGCGGCAGCATGACCGTTGCCGCGGTGTTCGCGGTGCTGGTGGCGGCCGTGTTGCTGGGCGTGCTGCAGCTGGGTTACGGCGCTTACATGAAGCGCGAGATGCAGAAGGCGGCGGATCTGGCGGCGCTGTCGGCGGTGCAGGTGCTGAATCTGGGCGCCAGCGCGGACTGCACGCGTGCCGCCGCTGCGGGCCGCGCGTCCGCGCTGGCCAATCTGCCGAACATTCTGGACGCCTTCACGGCCGCCGACCTGACGGTGGAATGCAAGGTGTGGGATCCGGCGCGGTCCGACGCCAGCGGCATGCACGTGTTCGACGCGGCGGGCGGGCAGGCGTACAACGCAGTGCGGGTCGCGGTGCGCAAGCAGCTGGCCAATCTGGTCCCCGGTGTGGGCGGCGTCACGGCGTCGGCCGCGGCGGTGGCGACGCGAACCCCGCCGGTGGCCGCCTTCACGGTGGGATCGCGCCTTCTGCGGCTGGAGCGCGGTGGCCTGCTGTCGCAACTGCTCGCCACGGCGGGCGCCTCGCCGTCGCAGTTGGATGTGCTGGATGCCGCGGGGCTGGCCAGCGTCAACATCACGCCGGCCGGCCTGCTGGAAGCGCTGGGCCTGCCGCTGTCGGCCGCCGCCGGCGTCGGCACGCCCGAGCAACTGGCCGCGCTCAATACCCTGACGCTGGGCCAGTTGCTGAATGCGACGCTCAGCGTGATCGACAAGCAGGCCACGGCCAGCGCCGACGTGGCGCTGCTGCGCAACGCCATCAACACCGTCCTTGCCGTGATGCCGCTGAATCTGCCCGTGAAACTGCTGGGCGACGGCGGCGTGCTGGATCTGCACGTCGGGGGCGGCGACGCCAGCGCCGCATTGCAGGCCGACGTGAATGCGCTGAACATTCTTGAAACCGCGCTCGTCATCGCCAACGGCAGCAACCTGATCAACCTGGGATTGAGCGTGCCGCTGCTGGGCCTGGACGCGCGCGTGCGCATCGTCGAGCCGCCTTCCGTAGGCGTGGGCGGCGTGGGCACGCAGGCGATCAGCGCCGGCATCCGCGTCTATCTGCGCGTCAACACCACCAACATCCCGCTGGTCGGCCCCTTGCTGGCCAACACGCTGAACACCAAGGTGGACCTGCCCATCATCATCGACGTGGCGCAATCGACAGGCACGCTGCGCAAGCTGTGCGAGGCGCCGCTGCAGGAGAACCAGGCGGTGATCGACGTGACGTCGGCCGCGGCCAGTGTCTGCCTGGGACGCTTTCCCGGCATGACGTCAGCCACCGACAGCAGCGCGGCAAACTTCCAGTCGCTCACCAATCGCTGCGAACCCGGCGCGTTCGCGGCAATCGGGCGCCATCAGGTCTTGAACGTGTTGGGCATCCTGCCGCTGACGGCGCGCGTGACGCTGCCGGTGTTCAGCTCGGCGGCGCCCGTTCCGGTCACGCTGACCGAGCCGCCGTCGCCCAACGCCACGGCCACCGTCAATGCCACCAGCGTGAACCTGTCCAAGCTGGCCGCCAACCTCACGGACGCGCTGATCGGCGGCATCCTGGGCGACCTCTTCAACAGTGGCACGCCATTGACCGAGACGCAGCGCAAGGACCTGGCGACCCAGTTGGTGGGAGGCGACAAGAACAACGCGGGCAAGACGATCTCCAAAGTGGTCAACGACATGCAGTGGTCCAAGACCGCGATGGACCAGCTGGGTGCGCGCTTGACCACCGGCGGCCTGACCGGGGTGCTCGGCGGGACGCTGCAATTGGTGGGCGGCATCCTGAACTCGCTGCTGCTGGCCCCGCTCAGCGACGTGACCTGCTCCCTGGCGCTGGTGCCGGATGCGATCCGGCAGTGCCGGGTGAACGCCGTCGGCACGCTTGCCCTGAACGGCAGCGGCCAGGTCGGCGGCGTGCTATCTGTCGTCATGGTGCTGCTGGACCCCTTGCTCAGTTCGCTGTCCGTGGTGCTGCAGCAATTGCTCGACGTGCTGGGCCTGAGCGTGGGCCAGACCGACGTCGCCCTGATATCCGTGGATTGCGGCAAGCCCCGCCTGGTGTACTGATGACAACGCTCCTGACTTCCTTTTCCTTCCCTCCCGCGAGGGCCAAGCGATGAGCGAGAATTTCGCGCGCGAAGAGTTCGACGTGTACGTCTGGGAGGGCGCCTCCGACATCGCCAGCCGCGCCGAGCGCTGCCTGGCGGGCATGGACGTGTCGCTGGTGCGGGCTGATGCCGGCACGGCGTTCCCGCCGCCGCGCGATGCGTCCCGGCGCGCGGTGGCGCTGGTGTCCGTGTCCGTGATGGGCGACAAGCGCTTCGGCGGCTACGACTGGCTGGCGGCGCAAGGCATGCCCGTCATCTGGGTGGCTGCAGAAGCGCGCGGACGCGATCCGCGCTTTTACCCGCCGGAATACTCCTACACGCTGCCGCTGTCCTTCACCAGCGCGGACCTGCGCAAGCTGCTGATGGAACTGCTGGGCACGCTGAACCAGCTGGACCGCGCGGCGCCCCGGCGCGAGCAGCCGCTGATCGCCGTGTCCGAGGCCATGCAGGACCTGCTGGCGGAAGCCGAGGTTTACGCGGACTGCCGCAGCAACGTGCTGATCCATGGCGAAACCGGCGTGGGCAAGGAGCGCATTGCGCGTCTGCTGCATGACGAGGCCGCGTGGAGCGTGGGTCCGTTCGTGGCGGTCAATTGCGGCGCCATTCCCGAAGGGCTCTTCGAAGCCCATTTCTTCGGCCACGCGAAGGGCGCGTTCACCGGTGCGATCGGCGCGCACAAAGGCTATTTCGAGCAGGCCCACGGCGGCACGCTGTTCCTGGACGAGATCGGCGATCTGCCGCTGTACCAGCAGGTCAAGCTGCTGCGGGTGTTGGAGCAGAACACGGTGACGCGGCTGGGTTCGACGGCGGAAGTGCCGGTGGACTTCCGTCTGGTCGCCGCCACCAACAAGGATCTGCGGATGCTGGTGGGGCAGGGCGAATTCCGCGCGGATCTGTATTACCGGCTGGCGGTCATCGAGCTGCGCATCCCCAATCTGGAGCAGCGCGGTCCTCACGAGAAGGCGGCGATCTTTCGCGCCTTGCTGTTAAGCCAGGGCGTGCAGGACGAGCCGCCGCCGTGGCTGCTGGACCGGGTGGCGCGCACGCGCTACGAGGGCAACGTGCGCGAACTGTCCAACGTGGCCGAGCGCGTGGCCATCGTGCGGCGGCAGTTCCAGGGCTGGGACCAGCCGCGCATCGGGCGCATCTTCGATCAATTGGGCGAGCCGCTGCGGCCATCCGGCACGGCGGCCGCGCGGTTCGATCCTGCCAACTTCACCGATGCCGAGCGCGCCGAACGCGAACGCGTGCTGGCGGCGCTGGACGCCAATGGCTGGCGCCGGCAGGACACCGCGCACACGCTGGGCATCAGCCGCAAGGTGCTATGGGAAAAAATGCGCAAGCTGCACCTGGGCGCTGGCCAGAACGAATCCGCCGACGGCCTTGCCGAGACGATATGAACCCGCAATAGGGAATGGCCCGTATGCGGCCACAGTTTCGAAGCCGAATCAGACGAGAGTTCCGCTGTCGGCAGAAATAAATTGATATAGTTCCGCAACCATTTTTCTGGGGTAAACATGAACGTCCAATTTATCCGTGGCGCCGCCCGCATGGCGTTGTTGGGCTCGGCCCTGTCGGCTCTGGCCGCTTGCGCCAGCGCGCAGCCGGAACCGCCCCGGCCCACGGTTAAACAGGTCGAGGACACGCAGGCGGCATCGACGCCCGTGACTCCCCCGGCGCCGCAGCCGGCCGCGCGTCCGGCCTCCACGGTGTCAGAGCTGCAAGGCCTGATCCAGAACCGCCAGGTGTCGGAACTGCGCACGGCCTATAACGGCACCTATGGCGCCAGCCTGCTGTTCAAGCCGGACGATCTGACTTACTACGTCGCGCTGTTCCAGCAGAAGGATTTCTGGCGCGTGGTCAAGACCAAGTCCGACAAGCAGGCCGAAGCCACGTACCGCGCGTTCGTCACCCAATCCGCCGAGCTGGCCGAGGTGGACATCAAGCGCATCAAGATGCAGGCCGAAAACGCGCACGCCGAAAAGCTGCTGGCCAGCCGCAGCGCCGAGCTGAGCGCGCTGCAGGCTGACCGCACCGTGCGTCTGCAACAGGAAGAGCAGGTCGCGGCCCGTCAGCAGCAATCGCGCGAGGAAGCCACGGCGCTGGCCGGCCAGCAAAAGGACGTTCGCCAGCAACTGCGCGATCTGCAGCGCCAGATCGACGCCCTGCAGGCGCAACAGGCGCAGGTCGGCAGCCCTGCGGCGCAAACCCGGGCCAAGTAGCGCGCCTTCTTGTACTCTGGGCGTTGCACCCCATATAGACGCCATGGCTCTGAAAGTTTTTGACCTCCAGTGCGACCACGACCACATCTTTGAAGGGTGGTTCGGGTCGCACGATGACTACGACGCGCAGCAAGCGCGTGGCCTCGTCACGTGTCCGGTCTGCGGGTCGGCCACCATCACCAAGCGCCTTTCCGCGCCCCGTCTGAATGTCGCCCACCTGCACGCGCCCGCGGCCCAGCCGCTCGTGCCGGCCGGCGCGTCCGACGCTGAAAAGATGGCGGCCCTGCAGGCCGCCGTCATGCGCCAGGTGCGCGCGCTGGTTCGCAGCACCGAAAACGTCGGCCCCCGCTTCGCCGAAGAAGCGCGCCGCATCCACGAGGGCGACGCCGACGACCGCCCCATCCGCGGCACCGCCACGGTAGAAGAACGCGAAGCCCTGGCCGAAGACGGCATAGACGTGATGGCCGTGCCGGATTTTCTGGACGACGAACGGCTGCAATAGGGCGCTGACCTGCTCAGCGCCAAAAAAAAGCCAGACCGAAAGGTCTGGCTTTTTTTGCGCTGGGCCGGATCAGTTGTTGACGCGGCTGCGGTATTCGTTGGTGCGGGTGTCGATTTCGATCTTGTCGCCGATGGCGCAGAACAGCGGCACGTTCAGTTCGTAGCCGGTGTTGATCTTGGCCGGCTTGGTCACCTTGCCCGAGGTATCGCCACGGACGGCGGGTTCGGTGTAGGTGATTTCGCGCACGAGCGTGGTGGGCAGTTCAACCGAGATGGCGCGGCCGTCGTAGAAGACCACTTCCACGGGCATCGCTTCTTCCAGGTAGTTCAGGGCGTCGCCCATGCTTTCGGCTTCGATTTCGTACTGGTTGTACTCTTCGTCCATGAAGACGTACATCGGGTCGCCGAAGTAGGAATAGGTGCATTCCTTGCGATCCAGCTGAACAACTTCGAACTTTTCGTCTGCCTTGTAGACCGATTCGCTGGCCGAGGCGGTCAGCAGGTTCTTGAACTTCAGCTTGACGACGGCGGCGTTACGGCCCGACTTGTTGTATTCGGCCTTCTGGACCACGAGGGGATCCTTGCCGACCATGACCACGTTGCCGACTCGCAATTCCTGAGCGGTTTTCATCGATAAAACTCCGGGGGTGATGGGTGCACTCGCCGTGCTTGCATAAGCCGCGTGAGGCTTTGCACACCCCGGGAGGCGTCATAGTTGAGGCCCGACAGATTCAGGGCGACTCAGAAAACTCTCTATTCTAGCGTTTCTTGGCCAACTCTGCGCAAAACGCCGCCAGATTTTCGGCCAAACCCGGCAGGGCGGACTGGCTGGCATTCCATTCGCGCGCGGCATTGGACCACGCCAGCCAGGCGTCGGGCGCCAGCGCAGCGGCGACGGCCGGGGCCGTGCGGCCAGGCTCCGGCCCATTCCACGCGCGGATCATCGCGTGAGCCGTTTCCGGGGCCGGATAGCGCGCCAGCCAGGCCTCCAGCTTTTCGAGGTGGATGTTTTCGTCTTGCGGGTAGATCTGCCAGACCAGCGGGCGGGCGGCCCAGGCGGCGCGCACGAAGGAATCTTCGCCGCGCACGAAATTGAGGTCCGCGCACCACAGCAGTCGGTCGTAGTCGGGCTGAGCCAGAAAGGGCAGCCGGACGATACGGGGCGCGTTGGCGCCCTGGTAGGCCGCTTCCAGCCCGGGCGCCACGCCCTGCGGCACCAGAAGCAGGGTAGGGCGCACATCGGCCGCCAGTGCCTGCGCCAGTTCCGCCACCGGGGCCGACGGATAGCAAAACAGGGACACGGTACGGGCGCCGGCGCGCCGCAGCGCCAGCGCATCGTCCGGCACGCCGGCCGAGCGCAGGAAGGCGTCCTGCATGTCTGCCGAGCCCTGCAGCGCCTCGCGCTCCGCGGTCAGGGCCGGTTCGCGCAGCAGGCCACCCGTGGCTGGCGTGAAGCCCGGGAAGAAAAAGTGCTTCACCAGGCCGTCGGGCCGCTGCGACGGCAGCCCGTGGCAGCTTTCGACCCACGCTTCGGCGCTCAGGTATTCCAGGTTGATCCAGACGGGGTGGCTGCGTCGCATCGATGCGACGAAGACTTCAGGCGGATCGCACGCGAACGCTTCGATCACGACGTCGCGAGCCTGCAGCGCGGCGTCTGGCGCGTCGGACCAGTGCACCACGTCCACGCTCGCCAGCCGCTGGCGCGCCGTGTCCGTCGCGATGCCGGGCTGGATGTGCGCGAAGCTGGCCAGGTCATCAACCCACAGGCGGACATCCCAGTGGAAATCGCGCGCGAGCTGGCGCGCCAGGCGCCAGCAGACGCCGATGTCGCCGTAGTTGTCGACGACCCGGCAGAAGATGTCCGCTTGCATGGCAGGCCTAGTGGAACTGCGCGGGGGCGGCCTCGGCGTCCTCGGGCAGTTCGGCATGCACCAGTTCGCCCAAGGGGTTGGGGAAGTACGGCGCGCCGCAGTCCTCGCAGTATTCGGGCGGCAGCACGCCGGGAATGCGGCGCACGTCGGTGACCCCGAATTCCTTCAGCAGCGCGGCGATCTCGTCGACCACGTCGGGCTGGCCCTCGTCCATGACCAGGTCTTCCTCGCGGCCGTAGAGCGGCCAGACGCAGCCGTAGTACACGTCGTTGCTGCTACGCGCGGTGAAGCCGATGCGGTATTCGTCGATGCGGCCTTCGCCGCAGCCCGCCACCACGGCCCGCAGTTGCGAAGCCTCAAGGTTGACGGCGCCTTCCAGCCAACTGACCGCCGCGCGCAGCGACAGCGGGCGCACCTGGCGGTCGGCTTCGCGGTTGCTGACGTAGTAGGCGTCGGGCAGCAGGGCCTCGAAACCGCACCCCGGCAGCAGGGTGGCCAGCGTGGGCTGCGCTTGCGCGATCCACTGCGCCAGGCAGGCGTCGCGGCTGGCGTCGGCATCGCCCAGGTTTTCCTGCCAGCGGAAGATCGGCTCACCCTCGGGCACGGCGACCGCGCCAACGATGTACCGCGTGTCGGCCAGCATGTTCGCGGTTTCGGTGTCTGTGTTCAGCGCCGGTTTGGTGGTTTCAGCGCCCAGCGCCTGCGATCCCAGGCGTTGCAGCCACTGCCAGGTCTCGGAGAATGTGCGCGGCATCTGGTCCACGCTGACCATGAGGGGCATCAGCGTGGTGCGCGCGTTGCTGGACAGGACATGCCCGTGAAGCTGCGCCAGCAGGGCTTGCTGCGCGCTGGCGGAAATGGGGCCGGTGGGGATCGCATAGCGAGTCCAGGCGACGATGGGCGCGACGATCAGCAGGATGTCGTAGCGGACGCCGTTTTTCTCGATCTTCATCGATTCGGACAGGGTTTCAGCCTGTTCGATCAGAACCTCGTAGGCGCCCACGTCGCTTTGGGCAAGGTGGTCCAGCGCCGCTTCGAGCGGGGCGTCCTGGCCAGCCTTGAGCAGCTTCGGGATCGCTTCGCCAAGCTGGGTCTCCCAAAAGACGTCTTCGACGCGGCTGCCCGAGCGGTTCAGCGCCTGGGCAAGCGCGACCAGCCGGGTAGCGTCACGGGTCATGCGGGGAGCGGATTGGCTGCGGGATCGGGCCATAACTTCGGGGAGCGTCCATTCAGTGTGTAACGACGTAGTTTAACGCCCGGCACCCTTGGCGGGGTGACGGCGCATTGCGCCGGCCTGCCGGGTCCCGCACCCGGGCGGCATCGTGCGTGTCCACGGCAGGCGCGAAAAGCTCGCCAGACCAGAATTGATGCTTATTGGGCAACAGATTATCCCAATGCCGGGGGTTTATTGCTGGTTTGAATCGGCTGACAATGGCGGCATCGTTATTGTTTCTGGAGGCACAGCCATGCGTTGGCCTACGCTTTTTGTTTCCCACGGTTCCCCCATGCTGGCCGTCGAGCCGGGCCGCACCGGCCCCGCGCTGGCGGACTGGAGCGCCGCGCAGGGCCGAAAGCCGCGCGGCATCCTGGTGGTGTCGCCGCATTGGATGGGCGAGGGACTGGCGCTCTCGACGCGCGACCAGCAGGTCGCCTGGCACGACTTCGGCGGTTTTCCGCCGGAGCTCTACACCCTGCAGTACGCCGCGCCCGGATCGCCGGAACTGGCCGCGCGCGTGCAGGCGCTGCTGGCGGAATCGGGCATCGCCGCCGACCGCGATCCTCGCCGTCCGCTGGACCACGGGGCCTGGGTCCCGCTGCGCTACCTGTACCCGGACGTGGATGTGCCGGTCGTGCAACTGTCACTGGACATGGGGCGCGACGCGGCCGGGCAAATGGAACTGGGCCGCGCGCTGGCGCGCCTGCGCGACGAAGACATCCTGATCATCGGCTCGGGGTCGCTGACGCACAACCTGCGCCACGTCCGCATGCCGCAGAACGCGCCGGCCGCCGACTACGTGCCGGGCTTCCAGGCGTGGTACGCGGACAAACTGGCGCAGCATGACGTACCCGCGTTGCTGGACTGGCAGGCGCAGGCGCCCGGCGCGATGCAGGCGCATCCGCACGATGACCATTTGATGCCGCTGTACGTCGCGTTGGGGGCGGGCGGGACGAGCGCGCGGCGGTTGAACGACGAGGTGTCTTACGCGGCGCTGGCGATGGACGCATATCAGTTCGATTGAAGCCATTTGAATTACCAGGTGTCTGACACCCGCTGAGACACTGCGGCAAGCCGAAGATAATCTCTGGAGGGTGTCAGACACCTGCTAATTTTGAATGTCCGACACCCGCCGAGACACTGCAGCAAGCCGAAGATCATCTTTGGAGGGTGTCAGACACCTGCTAATTTTGAAAGGTGTCAGACACCTGCTAATTTGACACCCCCGCCGCAAATGAAAAAACGCCCCGGAACCGAAAGGTCCCGGGGCGTTCCTATTACGCTTCAAGCGTTGCCGATCAGGCCGCCAAAAGCTGGCGCAATACGAACGGCAGGATCCCGCCGTGCTGGTAGTAATCGACCTCGATCGGCGTGTCGATACGCAGCAGCACGGTCACTTCCTGCTTCGAACCGTCCTTGCGCGTGATCGTCAGCGTCACGTCCTGCATCGGCTTGATGCCGTTTTCCAGGCCGGAGATGTCGTACGTTTCTTCGCCGGTGATGCCCAGCGACTGCACGCTGTCGTCGCCCTTGAACTGCAGGGGCAGCACGCCCATGCCCACCAGGTTGCTGCGGTGGATGCGCTCGAAGCTGCGGGTGATGACCGCCTTGACGCCGAGCAGTTGGGTACCCTTGGCGGCCCAGTCGCGCGACGAGCCGGTGCCGTATTCTTCGCCGCCGAACACCACGGTGGGCGTGCCGGCCGCGACGTACTTCATGGCGGCATCGTAGATCGACATCTGTTCGCCGGTGGGCTGGAACAGGGTTTCGCCGCCTTCGAAGCGGCTGCCGTCCGGCAGCGCGGGAATCATGAGGTTCTTGATGCGCACGTTGGCGAACGTGCCGCGCATCATGATTTCATGGTTGCCGCGGCGCGAGCCGTAGCTGTTGAAGTCGGCTTTCATGACGCCGTTTTCCTTCAGCCACTTGCCCGCGGGCGAGCTTTCCTTGATGGAGCCGGCCGGCGAGATGTGGTCGGTCGTGACCGAGTCGCCGAACACGCCCAGCGCGCGCGCGCCTTTGACCGTGGGCATTGCGCCCGGCGTCATGCCGAAGCCTTCGAAGAAGGGCGGTTCGGCAATGTACGTGGAGTCGGGCCAGTTGTAGGTGTCGCCCGTGACGCCCTTGATGTTTTCCCACAGCTTGCCGGGGTTGGTCTTGACTTGGCCGTAGTTGGCTTCGAAGGCATCCGGGTCCAGCGCGTACTTGAGCAACGCGTCGATTTCCTCGGTGGTCGGCCAGATGTTGCCCAGCCACACGTCGCCGTTCTTGCCGCGGCCCACGGGCTCGGTCATCAGATCGCGCGTCACGGTGCCGGCCAGCGCATAGGCCACGACCAGCGGAGGCGAGGCCAGGAAGTTGGCTTTGATGTTCGGGTGGATGCGCGCCTCGAAGTTGCGGTTGCCCGAGAGCACGGCCGAACACACCAGGTCGTTGCTGGTGATGGCTTCGTTCAGGTCCGGCGTCAGGTCGCCGGCGTTGCCGATGCAGGTCGTGCAGCCGTAGGCGGCCACGTCAAAGCCCAGCTTCTCCAGGTACGGCAACAGGCCCGTCTTGGTCAGGTATTCAGTGACCACGCGCGATCCGGGGGCCAGCGAGGTCTTGATGTGCTTGGGCACCGTCAGGCCGGCTTCTACGGCCTTCTTGGCCAAGAGGCCCGCCGCCAGTAGCACGCTGGGGTTGGACGTGTTGGTGCAGGACGTGATGGCGGCGATCAGGATGTCGCCGTTCTTGATCTTGGTGCCGGTGCTGGTGGTGAAGGTCTGATCCAGCTTTTCGGCGGGCTGGTTGAAGCCGTTTTCGGCGACGGGCTTGGAGAACAGGTCGATGAACGTGTTCTTGACGTTGCCGATCTCGATGCGGTCCTGCGGACGCTTCGGGCCGGCCAGCGATGGCGCGACGGTGGACAGGTCCAGCGTCAGCAGCTTGGTGAAGTTGATGTCCTGGGAAGCCGGGACGCCGAACATCTTCTGCGCCTTGAAATAGGCCTCGAAGGCGGCGATTTCGTCTTCGGTGCGGCCGGTGCCGCGGAAGTAGTCGATGGTGCGTTCGTCGACCGGGAAGAAACCCATGGTGGCGCCGTACTCGGGCGCCATGTTGCCGATGGTGGCGCGTTCGGCCACGGTCAGGCTGGCGGTGCCTTCGCCGCAGAATTCGACGAACTTGCCCACCACTTTTTCACGGCGCAGCATTTCGGTGATGGTCAGCACCAGGTCGGTGGCGGTGACGCCGCCGCGCAACTGGCCCTTGAGCTCGACGCCCACCACGTCCGGCGTCAGGAAGTACACGGGCTGGCCCAGCATGCCGGCTTCTGCTTCGATGCCGCCCACGCCCCAGCCGACCACGCCGATGCCGTTGATCATGGTGGTGTGGCTGTCGGTGCCCACCAGCGAGTCGGGGTAGTAGACGTTGTTCTTCTTGTCCTGGTGCACGCCGCGCGCCAGGTATTCCAGGTTGACCTGGTGGACGATGCCAAAGCCCGGGGGCACGACGCCGAAGGTGTCGAACGCCTGCATGCCCCACTTCATGAACTGGTAGCGCTCTTGGTTGCGCTTGAATTCCAGCTTCATGTTCAGGTCCAGCGCGTTCTTTGTGCCGAAGTAATCGATCATGACCGAGTGGTCCACCACCAGGTCCACCGGCACCAGGGGTTCGATGCTCTTGGGGCTCTTGCCCATCTTGTCGGCAACCGAGCGCATGGCCGCGATGTCGGCCAGCAGCGGCACGCCGGTGAAGTCCTGCAGCACAACCCGGGCGACCACAAAGGGAATCTCATCTTCGCGCTTGGCGTTGGCCTGCCAGTTGGCCAGCTGCCGGACGTGTTCTTCAGTGACTTTCTTGCCGTCGCAGTTACGCAGCACGGATTCCAGCACGATGCGGATGGAGACCGGCAGCCGCTGCACATCGATGCCGAGCGATTTGCCCAGCGCCGGCAGCGAGTAGAACTGACAGGACTTGTTGCCGATCTTGAAATTCTTGAGTGTGTCTAGGGTGTTGTGCGGCATGATGGACTCCGTGGTTTTGCCCAGGCTGAAGGCGGCATTTTCAGGCGTTTCGGCAGGTTTGTCATTGTCTCTTGGACAAGTTTGCCGAGGGTCTATATCTTGGTTTATGTCTTATATCTTATATAAGACTTGAGCGATGCGTCAAAGTTCCGGCCCCTGACACGCCAGACCGGTTCGAATTCGGCGAAACCCTTACTGTGGCGGACGCGCGCCAAGCCTGCAAGACCCCACGGCGGCGAGGGTGGGCTTTACGTCAGACGCGCGGGCATCTCGGCGGCCGCATATTCAAGAAAGCGCTTCAACGCCAGGGGCTCGCCGCTGCGCGCCGGCATGACGGCATAAATCCGGGCGGGCGCCGCGGTCCAGTCGGGCAGGATGCGGACCAGATCGCCCTGGTCGAGCTCCGCGACGCACAGATAACGGGGCACCAGCGCCACGCCCAGACCCGCACCGGCCATCGCGCGCAGCGTGTCCATATTGCTGCTCAGGCTGCGCGGCTGGAATTCCACCGACGCCATCTCGCCGCCGGGCCCGGTCAGCCGCCAGGTGTGCGGCCCGTCCTGCGTGCCATGAGCAAGCAGGGGCAGGGCGGCCAGATCGCGCGGATGGCGCGGCGCGGATCGGGCCATCGCGGGACTGCAAACCAGCGCCAACGGCACCGGGGCAATTTCCAGCGCATTGAGTTTTGCATCCGTCAGCGACGACGCCTGGGCGCGGAACGCCAGGTCGTAGCCCTCGCCGACCAGGTCGATGATCTGGTCGCGGGTATCGAGCAGCACCCGCACGCGGGGATGGTCGACGCAGAATCGGGCGACCAGGCCGCCCAGGATCCGGCTTGCGAGGGACGCGGGCGCGGTGATGCGCAGCATCCCGGCGGGGACGTCGCCGATCGATGCGGCCAGGTCGAAGACGCTGCGGGCCTCGCGGGCCAGCGCCTGCGCGTGGGCATGGATCTGCTCGCCCATCGGCGTCAGCGACACGCGGCGCGTATTGCGCTGAAGCAGCCGCACGCCCAGGCGCGCTTCCAGCTCGGCAACCCGCCGGCTCACCTTGGAACGTTGCATATTCAACACACGTGCGGCGGCCGAGAAGCCCCCTTTTTCAACAACTTCGCTGAAAAGCAGGAGGTCTTCAAGGCGATGAACGTAGCTAGGCATACAGCGTTTTAATAGGAGAAATCAGAAATTTTGCTGGCATTGTCCTGACAGCCAGGACAATTATTCCTGAAATTGGCCCCTACTGTCCGTCGAGTCGAACTCATAAGCTGTCGCCGCAATACATGTTCCGTAACAGCAAGGCAGCACTTTTTGACTCTTCACCTCAGCGCCGTCATCGCCGGATCCAGCCGCTACCTGGGCGACGCCTGCACCATCCGTCAGTTTCGCCAAACCGATTTTTCGGGCTGCATGTCGCCCGTGGTGCTGGTGGACCACTTCGTCATGACGGGCCCCACGTTCGAGCCCCACACGCACGCCGGCGTCAGCGCCGCGACATTGCTGCTGGAGGACAGCACGGGTGTCATGCAGAGCCTGGACGGCATCGAGAACAGCCGCGAGATTCGCGCGGGCGACCTGATGTGGACACAATCCGGGCGCGGCATCGTGCACGCGCAGCGGCCGGCAGGCGAGGCCACGCTGCATGGCTTACAGATCTTCATCGACCATCCGGCGCATCTGAAGTCCCTGCCGCCGTCGACGTCTTTGCTGCGCGCCGCGGAAATGCCGGCCATCCAGACGCCGTCGGGTCGGCTGCGTGTGGTGGCGGGCAGCTATGCCGGCCTCGAATCGCCCCTGTGCACACCTGAACCGTTGCTGATTCTGGATGGCTGGCTTCGACCCGGCGCGAGCACCCTCGTGCCCTTGCCGCCCGGCTGGAATGCGTGGTTCTACGCGGTGCAAGGCGACCTGGGCGTGCGCGCCAGGCACCGCAGCAAGGGCGGGCCGCCCCTGCCTAAGGTGGCCGGGGGCGATCCGGACTTTGCGGTGCTGCCCGCCGGCTCCGCCGCGGCCGCCAGCGCCACGCCCGACGGCGAAGAGGGCGTGCTGCTGCTGATGGCGGGCAAGGTGCCCGTGCATTTCGTGCTGGTGGCGGGCCCGGCCGTCGTAGCGGCGCCGGATCAGGGCATCGGCGTCACCCCGGCTGCCGATGCGGCCCTTGCCGAGGCGCTGACGGCATATGACGCCGTGGAGACCCCAGCGACGGCGGATGCGTTGACGACCTGCTGAATTGGGGCGGAATTTGTTGCTCAGCCGCAACGCTGGACGCTAATTCTCTTTGAGGGACGCAATGAGAACGATTCTCTTTTGGTAACATCTAGCGCGTTGCACCTCAAGCGGATCTCCCTCCGCACCGCGGAATCTCTTTCCGCACCACCAGCGTCCCGATATGAAAATCAGAACTCTCGCTTGCATGGCCGCCGCGCTGCCGTGCTTTGGCGCCGTCCACGCCCAGACCGCGCCCCAGACTGCCCCCCAGACCCAACCCGCCACAACCAGTGGCCCCGTGACCTCGATGGACGCCATCCGGGTCGAGGCCAGCGCGGACGCGTCCGCCGGCGGCCTGTCGGCGCCGTTCGCGGGCGGCCAAGTGGCCCGCGGCGGCCGTGTGGGTATCCTCGGGACCGAGGACTTCATGAATACGCCGTTCAGCGTCACCAGCTACACCAACGAGCTGATCCAGGACCGCCAGGCCAAGAGCGTGGCGGACGTGCTGCAGAACGATGCAAGCGTGCGCGTCGCGCGCGGCTTCGGCAATTTCCAGGAGTCGTACTTCATCCGCGGATTCATCACCAGCTCGGATGATGTGGCCTACAACGGTCTTTACAACCTGCTGCCTCGCCAGTACATCGCGACAGAACTGTTTGAGCGAGTGGAGGTGCTGCGCGGCGCATCCGCCTTTCTGACGGGAGCCTCGCCCGGAGGTGGTGGTATCGGGGGCATGATCAATCTGGTGCCCAAGCGTGCTCCCAATGAACCTTTGACTCGCGTCACGACGGGTGTATCCAGCGGCGAGCAGTTCCTGCTGTCGACTGACATTGCGCGACGGTTTGGCCCGGACGATAGCACCGGCATCCGGATCAATGCTGCCCAGCGTACCGGCGGCACTGGCGTCGACGATGAACGCATGAGAACGAGCGTGCTGTCGCTTGGATTGGATTGGCGCTCTGCCGACACGCGGTTGTCGGCTGATATCGGTTGGCAGAACAATAGGCTCAAACGCGCGCGTCCCAACGTGACGCTTCGAGGGGTGACGACGGTGCCAGACGCGCCCGACGCGAGCTCCAATTATGCGCAGCCCTGGACGTATTCCAATGAGCGCGACGTTTTCGGTACGGTGCGCGCCGAACATGACTTCAGCGACAAACTGACTGCGTATGCCGCGTTTGGCATGCGCCGCAGCGAAGAAGCGAATTCTCTGGGCAACGTGACGGTGACGAACGGTGCCACCGGCGACGGCAACTTCTATCGATTCGACAACACGCGTGAAGACAGCGTGAATACCGGTGAGCTGGGCCTGCGCGCCAAGGCTCGCACCGGTCCAGTGGGGCACGAGTTTGTCGCGTCTGCGTCATTCTTCGATTTGAAGAAGAAGAACGCGTACGTGATGGATTATCTGAACACGTTCCCCACGAATATCTACGATCCGATTTCGTACGCCAAGCCTGATTTCAGCGCGGGCGCATTGCGCGGCAACGATCTGGATAACCCTGCGCTGCAAGGCCGCACCCGCTTGAGCAGCTATGCAATCGGCGACACCATGTCTTTCTTTGACGACAAGGTGCTGTTCACGGCCGGCATTCGCCATCAGCGCCTATCGCAGCGTGATTACGCGTACAACACCGGCAATGAAAACGGCGCCTACGACGCCAGCCACAACTCGCCTGCCTTCGGTCTGGTGTTCAAGGTTGCGCCGAGCGTCTCGCTCTATGCCAACTATATTGAAGCGCTTGTGGCCGGAGACACCGCGCCGCTAACCGCGAATGGGCGGGCGGTGACCAACGGGGGGGAAAGCCTCCAGCCGTACGTGTCCAAGCAAAAGGAAGTCGGCATCAAGTACGAGGGCGAAAGCCTGGGCGGCGGATTGGCGTTGTTCACCACGGACAAGCCACGTGCTACCTACACCGCGGATAACACCTTTACCAGTTCGGGCAAGGACCGCCACCAAGGCGTCGAGCTGACCGTCTTCGGCGAGCCCGTGCGCAGCGTGCGTCTCCTGGGCGGCCTGACCTGGCTGGATGCCAAGCAGGTCTCGACGGGCACGTCGTCGCTGAACGGCAACCGTGTGATCGGCGTGCCGCGCTTCCAGGCCAACATGGGCGTGGAATGGGACATCCCGGGCGTGGAAGGCCTCGCCATCGATGGCCGCGTGGTCTACACCGGCTCGTCGTATGCCGATGATGCCAACACGCTCAAGGTTCCCGGCTGGACCCGCTTTGACGCAGGCCTGCGCTACATGATGGATGTGGACGGCCACGTCGTGACCCTGCGCGCCCGCGTCGACAACATCGCCAACCGCAACTACTGGTCGTCGGTGGGCGGCTATCCGGGCAACGGCTACCTCGTCCTGGGCGGTCCGCGCACGTTCTCGCTGTCGGCCAGCATGGACTTCTGATCGCGGCGGGCTGATGCCCGCGCAGGAAAAATCCCGGCCTTGCGCCGGGGTTTTTTTTGCCTGTCGCAGCAACCGTGCGCGAAGGTGTCTGACACCCTGGGGAGACAGTCGTCAGCTTGCAACGGCGTCTCAGCGGGTGTCAGACACCGGCATTTTTTGTCGCAGCAACCGTGCGCGAAGGTGTCTGACACCCTGGGGAGACAGTCGTCAGCTTGCGAGGGCGTCTCAGCGGGTGTCAGACACCAGTATTTTTTGTCGCAGCAACCGTGCGCAAAGGTGTCTGACACCCTGGGGAGACAGTCGTCAGCTTGCGAGGGCGTCTCAGTGGGTGTCAGACACCAGTATTGTCTGTCGCGTGCGCAAAGGTGTCTGACACCCTGGGGAGACAGTCGTCAGGTTGCGAGGGCGTCTCAGCGGGTGTCAGACACCAGTATTTTTTGTCGCGTGCGCAAAGGTGTCTGACACCCTGGGGAGACAGTCGTCAGCTTGCAACGGCGTCTCAGCGGGTGTCAGACACCGAGGGTCATCCGAGCGGGGTGTCAGACACCCCAATCGGCGTCTCACCAGAACCAACCGCCCCGCGAGAGGCTCGATTCGCAGCTCTTGTACTGCGCCGTGAACTTTTCCGCGCGCGCCTGCACTTTTTGCGATACGGTCTTCAACCACGCCTTGCGGTCGTAACTACGGTTGCGGTAACCGGTCCAGCCCTCGTGGTAGTTCAGATACTGCCCGTACGCATCCCATTTCGAGATGCCGTTGATGCGCTGCGTCTTGCTCATGTACCAGCCCATGAAGTCCAGCGCGTCGGCGAAGTTGTCGCGGCTGGATGTCCAGCCGCCCGCTTCGCGCTTGTAATCGGCCCAGGTTTCGTCCTTGGCCTGCGCATAACCGTAAGCGGAACTGACGCGGCCCCACGGGATGAAGCCCAGGAAGTAATAGCGCGGCGGCAGCGCGTCGTGCTTGAAGGACGACTCCTGGTACATCATCGCAATCGGCACCGGCACCGGCGCGCCCCATTTCTTCTGCACGTCCAGCGCCGCGTCGTGCCATTCCGGTTTTTCGCGGAAGATGGCGCAGATGTTGTCGGGATTCGAGGGCGGCGCGGTGGCGCAGCCGGCTAGCGTCAGCAACAGCGTCGGCGGCAATAGCCGGATCATTGGCAGGCTTCCTCCAGGAAAAATGCGCCGGGGCTTCCCCGGCGTTGGCGGCCGACGTTTCACCGGCATGCCTGGATTGTATTGAAACGTTTCGTTATACAGCCTCCGCGCCGATCCGAATTGCCCGGATAGAGGCAAAAAAAACGGCCCCGGGCGAGTGCACGGGGCCGTTGTTCAGGCCGCAGGGCCTGGCAGGGGGATCGGGATCAGACCTCGATCACGTCCGCCACGTCCTTGTAGTCGGGGATCTTGTCGAAGTTCAGGTACTGGTAGATCTGGTCGCCGCTCTTGTTGATGACGCCCATGTCGGCCATGTACTCGTCCTTGGTCGGGATGCGGCCAAGCTTCGAGCAGATGGCGGCCAGTTCCGCCGAACCCAGGTACACGTTCGTGTTCTTGCCCAGGCGGTTCGGGAAGTTGCGGGTGCTGGTCGACATGACCGTCGCGCCTTCGCGGACCTGCGCCTGGTTGCCCATGCACAGCGAGCAGCCCGGCATTTCGGTACGAGCGCCGGCAGTGCCGAACACGCCGTAGTGGCCTTCCTCGGTCAGTTGCGTGGCGTCCATCTTGGTCGGGGGAGCGACCCACAGCTTGACCGGGATATCGCGCTTGCCTTCGAGCAGCTTGGAGGCTGCGCGGAAGTGGCCGATGTTGGTCATGCAGCTGCCGATGAACACTTCGTCGATCTTGGCGCCAGCAACTTCCGACAGCGTCTTGACGTCGTCGGGGTCGTTCGGGCAGGCGACGATGGGCTCATGCACGTCGGCCAGGTCGATCTCGATGACCGCGGCGTACTCGGCGTCGGCGTCCGGCTCCAGCAGCTTGGGGTCGGCCAGCCAGGCTTCCATCGCCTTGATGCGGCGGCCCAGCGTGCGCTCGTCTTCGTAGCCGTTGGCGATCATCCACTTGAGCATCACGATGTTGCTGTTGATGTACTCGATGATCGGTTCCTTGTTCAGGAACACCGAGCAGCCGGCGGCCGAACGTTCGGCGGAGGCGTCCGACAGTTCAAAGGCTTGTTCGACCTTCAGGTCGGGCAGGCCTTCGATTTCCAGGATGCGGCCGGAGAAGATGTTCTTCTTGCCTTGCTTGGCAACCGTCAGCAGGCCTTGCTTGATGGCGTACAGCGGAATGGCGTTGACCAGGTCGCGCAGGGTGACGCCAGGTTGCAGCTTGCCCTTGAAGCGGACCAGCACCGATTCCGGCATGTCCAGCGGCATGACGCCCGTGGCGGCGGCGAAAGCCACCAGGCCCGAGCCGGCGGGGAACGAGATGCCAATGGGGAAGCGGGTGTGCGAGTCGCCGCCGGTGCCGACGGTGTCGGGCAGCAGCATGCGGTTCAGCCACGAGTGGATCACGCCGTCGCCGGGACGCAGCGACACGCCGCCACGCGTGCTGATGAACTCAGGCAGCGTGTGGTGCGTCTTGACGTCGACGGGCTTGGGGTAGGCGGCGGTGTGGCAGAACGACTGCATCACCAGGTCAGACGAGAAGCCCAGGCAGGCCAGGTCCTTCAGTTCGTCGCGGGTCATCGGGCCAGTGGTGTCCTGGCTGCCGACCGAGGTCATCTTCGGTTCGCAGTAGGTGCCCGGGCGGATACCCTTGCCTTCCGGCAGGCCGCAGGCGCGGCCGACCATCTTCTGGGCCAGCGTGTAGCCGCGGCCGGAATCGACCGGATCCTTGGGCAGGCGGAACAGCGTGGAGGGCGCCAGACCCAGCGCTTCGCGGGCCTTGGCGGTCAGGCCGCGGCCGATGATCAGCGGAATGCGGCCACCGGCGCGCACTTCGTCAAACAGCACGTCGGACTTGACCTCGAATTCGGCGATGACTTCGCCGTTCTTGATGGCCTTGCCGTCGTAGGGGCGCAGTTCGACCACGTCGCCCATTTCCATCTTGGAAACGTCGAGTTCGATCGGCAGCGCGCCGGCGTCTTCCATCGTGTTGTAGAAGATCGGGGCGATCTTGTTGCCCAGGCACACGCCGCCAAAGCGCTTGTTCGGCACGAAGGGGATGTCTTCGCCCGTGAACCACAGCACCGAGTTGGTGGCCGACTTGCGCGACGAACCCGTGCCGACCACGTCGCCCACGTAGGCGACCAAGTGGCCCTTTTCCTTCAGGGATTCGATGAACTTGACCGGGCCGCGCTTGCCGTCTTCTTCCGGTTCGAACGCAGCGCCATCGCGCTTGTTCTTGAGCATCGCCAGCGCGTGCATCGGGATGTCGGGACGCGTGGTGGCGTCGGGGGCGGGCGACAGATCGTCGGTGTTGGTTTCGCCAGGAACCTTGAAGACCGTGATGGTCAGGCTTTCCGGCAGTTCCGGACGGCTGGTGAACCATTCGGCGTCGGCCCAGCTTTGCAGCACGGACTTGGCGTTGGCGTTGCCCTTGTCGGCCTTTTCCTTCACGTCGTGGAAGGCGTCGAACATCAACAGGGTCTTCTTGAGCGCATCGGCGGCGATGGTGCCGATTTCCGCATCGTCCAGCAGGTCGACCAGCGGGCCAATGTTGTAGCCGCCGAGCATCGTGCCCAGCAGTTCCGTCGCCTTGGCTCGGCTGATCAGCGCACAAGCTTCCTTGCCCAGCGCCACGGCGGCCAGGTACGAAGCCTTGACCTTGGCGGCATCGTCCACGCCGGCCGGCACGCGGTACGTCAGCAGCTCGACCAGATTCTGCTCCTCGCCAGCGGGCGGGTTCTTCAGCAGTTCGATCAGTTCAGCGGTTTGTTTGGCCGTAAGGGGCAGCGGGGGGATCCCCAGAGCCGCGCGTTCGGCGACGTGTTGGCGGTAAGTATCCAGCATGTGAGGCCTGCTCAAAGTCGGGTTGGAAGAAGGGTTGTCGGCCGGAATTGTAGAAGCAAGTGGGGGCCGGTAGCAAATGTCTTATATCTTATATAAGACTTGGGTCGATAGCTGTTGTGCGGCGGCGACGTCCGGGCCTGGTGCCGGCGGCAGGCGCCGGTGGGGCGGGCGTGCCCGCCGGACAGCAGCCGGCCAAGGCGCCGCGCAATGAAAAAGCGGCCGCCCGGGCCGCTTCGGAAACACCCCGCCGCGAGCCGGTCAGGGCGCCGTGGCGTCGTACACCACCCCGACGCGGGCAAAATTGCCGCCGTACTGCTTGACGTCGACCTGGAACGGCGCGCTGTCGCCGGGCGGCAGGCGCGGCACACGCAGTTCCTGGAATGTGGCGCCGGAGAGCTGGTCCTGGGCGTCGTACAGGCTAACCCACACGCGCACCTTCTCGACCTCGCTGGCGCTGTCGTTGCGCACCCGGCCGTGCACCGTCACGTACTTGTAACGGAACCGGTAGCTGAAGTTCAGCGTGCCGGTGCCGATGGCGGCTTCGGTGTTTTCGACCGTCACGGCAAGGTGCGGCCGGGGGCCGGGCAGGGCGGCGCGCTTGGCGGGCAGCCAGTTCGTCTTGATTTCCGTAAAGCGTTCCACGCGCCCGGTCAGTGCCACGGGCACGCGCTCGCCGGGATACAGGTGCGTGGGCAGGCTCCAGGACTGGCGCAGCTCGAGCGGGCGCGATCCGTCGAACACCGCGATTTCCGCGCGCGGCGACAGCGCAACGTATTGGTCGCTGGTGTTGACCAGTTCCGCATACAGCACCGGGCGCTCGATTTCGTCCAGCAGCCGGCGGGGAGCAGACAGCTTCAGCGCCCCGGTATCGAACAGGGTGAAATCCGGGTCCAGCAATTCCTCGGTGGTCAGACGGACGTGGTCGATGACCCGCGTGTTGGCCGGACTGACGCGCACGATGCGGCTGGCGGGCGGCTCGGCCACCGGCGTGGCCGGTTTGGCCGCAGCCTGCGCCGAGGGCTGGCTGGCGCCATTCGGCAAGGTGTATTTCCACGCGGCATATCCGCCCGCGGCCAACAGGATCAGCGCCAGCCCTGCCAGGGCCGGCCGCGACGGGCGCCGGGAGGAGGAGGGGTCAGCTTTCACTTTGCACCATGTAATCGTAGGAGGCGACCTCGCCGTCGCGCAGCATTTCGCAGCGCACATCGAAGGACGTCAGCGCGTCGGGGGCCAGCGGGCTGGCGGTGGCATAGCCGTTGCCCGTGCCGATCAGCCTGCCGTCGGCGCCGTACAGCATCACGGTGATCTGCGTGCTGCTGGCCGGGTTGGTTCCCTGGTTGCGGATCAGGCCGACCAGACGGTAATTGCCGTCATTGCGCACGAGCTGAACCTTGCTGGCCGCCACGTCGTTGTTCTTGCCGCGCGCGCGCGACGGCGTGCTCACCTGCAGGTCGTAGCGGCTGTACGCCTTGGACGGCGCCGATATTTTCAGCGGGGTGTATTCCCCCGGTTCCAGCGAGCGCGCGGGCGCCGAACCCGATACGGTGGACAGCGACAGGTCGCCCTGGAAGAACGATGCAGTCACGCGCGGCACGTCGATCTTCCGGCCGGTCTCGTTGCGCACGATCATGACCAGCTCGGTGCGGCCGCGCGTCTTCACCTCTTGCACATCGGTCAGCTTGACCAGCGAGGCGTCGATGGGCGGTTCGACGATGCGGGCCGGTGCAGGCGACGGCCGCGAACCCAGGGACGAGACGGCCAGCGGGATGAGGACGGCGGCCAGGATCGCCACCGAGATCGCCGCGATAGCGGCGGGCTTGATGGGCGCCGGCTTCGGCTGCTGGATGTTGCGCAGGATCTTTTCCAGCCGCTGCGCGACGTTGTCTTCGACCAGCGTCACTGCGTGGCAGTGGCTGCACTGGTATTCGTTGGTGTCCAGCTTGGTGAACTGGGCGCTGCCGCATGTGGAGCAGGTCAGCGTCACTGTGTTGATCGTGGTCTGTTTGGGCGTCATCTCGCTACGCAGGCGGGCCGGCCGCATGCCGCGAACCGGGATGGCGCGGCGGGACCGGCGGGTGGGGCTTACCGGGCGGCAAGAATAGCGGCCTGCGGCCACCCCCGGGGTGCATGAGCGCATCAGTTTGTGACCATATGTGTGGAATCGGCGCTGCTGGGGCCGGAATGCCGCGGCCGCCCGGTGCTATCATGCCCCGCGAAAAATCGTTGTCGCGTCAACCATTACCACGCCGTTTCCCGTCGATCCGCTCTCTGCCGCCCTGGCGCGCAGCCGGGCAGAGCCGAGGTCTGGCTCTTCCTGCATGAGCATCTATCAACATTTGCTGTTTCTGGCCTGCGTGGCGCTTGCCACCTATGCCCAGACGATGACGGGCTTTGCATTCGGCCTGGTGCTGCTGGGCCTGTCGGGCGTGTTCCAGCTTGCTTCGGTGTCCGAGGTGGCCAACGTGGTCAGCGTGCTGTCGCTGGTCAATGCGGGCGTTACCTTGCTGCGCGCCAAACCGCAAATAAACTGGTCGCTGCTGACGCCCGCCGCGGTCAGCAGCCTGGCCGGCGTGGGGGTCGGCGTGGCCGCGCTGACGTGGATCAGCGGGTCGATGGCGGTGCTGCTGCAGTTGCTGCTGGGCGTCACCATCCTGGCCTGCGCCATCCTGCTCGTGACCCGCACCCAGCCGCTCGCGCAGTTGTCGTCGCGAACCTCCAGCGTGTTTTTTGGCGGCGTGTCGGGCGTGCTGGGCGGGTTGTTTTCCAGCGCCGGTCCGCCCATGGTCTATCACCTGTACCGCCAGCCGCTGCCGCTGGCCACCATCCGCAACAGTCTGCTGATTCTGTTTTCGCTCAACGCCACTGTGCGCCTGGCGCTCGTGACCGGGCAGGGCGCATTCATGGCGTCGTCGTTCTGGCTGAGCGTGCAGGCGCTGCCGGTGGTGATTGGCGTAACGTGGTTTGCGCGCCGCTACAGCACCGAGAATTCGATGAAGAAGGTCAAGCGCATGGTATTCGTGCTGCTGCTGGCCGCAGGCCTGGGCCTCATCGTCCCGGCGACGAGAATATTGGCGGCCGGCTAGGTGCGGCCCGCTAGGTGCGGCCGGCTAAGTGCGGCCGGCTAGCTGCGGCCGGCTAGGTGCAGCCGGCCAAGTGCGGCCGGCTAGGTGCAGCCGGCCAAGTGCGGCCAGCCCCATCCATCGGTCAGCCGCGCTCTCCCGTGATGTAGCGCTCAAGTTCATGAATGATGAATTTCTGCTCGCTCATCACATCCTTGACCAGGTCGCCGATGGATAGCAATCCGATGAGCTTGTCGTTGTCGATGACCGGCAGGTGGCGGAAATGCCGCTCGGTCATCATGGCCATGCAGTGTTCGCGCGTATCGGTGGGACTGACGTAATACACCGAGTCCGTCATGATGTCGCGCACCTTGGTCGTGCGCGACGAGCGGTCCTGCAGCACGATCTTGCGGGCGTAGTCGCGTTCGGTCAGCATGCCCAGCACCACGTCGCCTTCCACCACCACCACCGCCCCGATGCCGCGGTCGGCCATCGTCTTGATCGCGTCGAAGACCGACGAGTCCGGCGAAACCGTCACAACGGCGTGATTGGCCTTTTCTCTGAGAAGCTCAGCAACTGTCTTCACGATGTGCTCCCGAATCGGTGATGTGGTTCGAAGATCGTTGGCTTGCGGCAGGTGTCTGACACCCTGGGGCGACCGGCAACTGCCCAATTGCCACCGTGTAACCATGCACCATCCTAAGCCTGCCTGCGGCATTGCCGCAAGCCGCGCGCGTTACATCGTGTGTTTGACGCGAAATGCTGGCTGGCCGTTTTCGCCAGTGAAGATGCCCGCCAGTTTTGGGGGCTGCCCAAGTCCCGCACGCGGAGGGCGGACAGCGGCACGTCGCCGCGCCGATCCGCGCTTAAGCAGTTTCCTTGCCGTACAACGCCGTGCGCAGATAGGTCAGCGCGTCGCTGCGGCTGGCCAGGGCGTCAGCCCCGATACGATCATGCCAATGCGATTCCGATCCCGCCGCGAGCCGCCATTCGCGCAGACGGCGCGTGTAAAGCTGCAGGTCGTGTTCCGCGGTGACGCCGATGGCGCCGTGCACCGCGTGTGCAATGTCGGCCACGCGCGGCACAGCCTGGCTGGCGCGGGCCTTGCCCAGCGCGGCGAGCAGCGGGCGGGGCAGGCCGTCCTCGCCCTGGAAGGCGAGTTGCGCCGCCATGCGGGCGGCCCACACCTGTTCGGCCATTTCACTGATCTGCTGCTGCACGGCCTGAAAACGTCCGATGGGCTTGCCGAATTGCGTGCGCTGGTTGGCGTACTCCAGCGTCATCGCCAGCACCCGGCCCATGGCGCCCGCGATCAACCCCGTATAGGCGGTGGCTGCCAGCGTCTCCAGCGGCGCCACGTGGTCGATGCGTTCGGCGTCGGCCAGCGCCCAGGACACTCCGCCGTCCAGGCTGCCATGCACGCCGTTGGGTTCGATGCGCGCCGCCTGCATGGGCAGCAGCCAGGTCTGGCCGCCAATGCCGGCCAGCACGTAGTCAGCGCTCCGCGCCCAGGCCACGTTCGTGCCCGCGACGCGCCCGTCGTCGATGGCAAGGCCTTGCGGCGCAAGCGCGATGGCGCCTGACGCCTGCGGCCGCTGCACGCGGCTCAGCCAGGCGCGCGCCAGCAACGTGTGGGCGATGGGATACGGGCACAGGTGCCGCCCCGCCGCCACCACCACCGGCAGCGCATCGGCCAGACCCAGGCCCGCGCCGCCATGATCCTCCAGCACCAACGCATCCGCGAATCCCGCTTCCTCGCAGGCCCGCCACGCGTCGCCGGAGGGCTGGCCCTGTTCGGCGCGGCGGATGACATCCGGGGTGCAGGTCTGCGCGAAAAGGCGTTCGGCGGCATCGCCAAAAATGTTGTCCATGACGGTCGTCCTTATCGAAGGCCAAGGCCGCGGGCAATGATGCCGCGCAGAATTTCACGGGTCCCCCCGCGCAGCGAAAACGTCGGCGCGACCTGTTCCAGATAGGCCAGGGTGCGCAGCAGCGGCAAGGGCACGGGACGCTCCGGCCGCCGGCCCAGCGAATCGCCGATCAGTCGCGGAATCGCCTGTTCAAGCTCGGTGCCCAGATCCTTGACCAGCGACGCTTCCGTGGCCGGGCTCAGGCCGGCGGCAAGCTTGCCGGCCACGGCCAGCGACATCGCGCGCAACACCGCCATCTGCGACAGGATGCTGCCCAGCGCTGTCCGGCTGGCGGCATCGGCATCGCTATCGTCATCGCGGCAATGCGCCAGCCAGCACTCCAACAGCGCGACGCTGGAACACAGTCGCTCGGGGCCGCTGCGCTCGAAAGCCAGTTCCGCATTCACTTGCGCCCAGCCGCCGCCTTCCTCGCCGATCAGCGCCTCGGCGGGCAATTCGACGTTGTCGAAGAAGACTTCGGAAAAGTGCGCGTCGCCCGCCAGGTCTTCGATCGGGCGCACCGTCACGCCGGGCAGCGACAGATCCACGATGACCTGCGACAACCCCTGATGCCGGTCCTGGGCCGTGCCCGACGTGCGGACCAGCGCGATCATGTAGTGCGAACGGTGCGCGTTCGTCGTCCAGATCTTGCTGCCGTTCAAGCGCCAGCCGCCCGCCGCGGGTTCAGCCCGGGTGCGGATGCTGGCCAGGTCCGAGCCAGAGCCCGGCTCGCTCATGCCGATGCAAAAGAATGCCTGCGCGGCGCAGATGCGCGGCAGATAAAAATCCTTTTGCGCAGGCGTGCCGTACTTCAGGATGAGCGGCGCGCTTTGGCGGTCGGCAATCCAGTGGGCCGACACCGGCGCGCCCGCGCCCAGCAATTCCTCGGACAACACAAACCGCGCAAAATGGCCGCGCGCCGCGCCGCCGTATTCGCGCGGCAGCGTCAGGCCCAGCCAGCCACGTTCGGCAAGCTGCCGGCTGAAGCCCGCGTCGAAACCCATCCACGAACGGGCGCGTTCGTCGGGCTCCAGGCCGTCCAGCGCATCGGCCAGAAAGGCGCGCACCTCGGTGCGCAAGGCTTCATCCTCGGGAGGAATGGCGGTGAGTTCCAGCGTGTCGATCATCAGTCGCTCCGGGTCGGGCTAGGGCGCCGCGACAGGCGCCGACGGCCACTATCCGGGAACGCGCCGATAGCTGTCCAATATTATTTTGTGGCTTTGCGATATGGGTTTTGTATCGAGTCGCGGGCAGTATGATGGAACGCACTTCATGGACCGCATCGCGCGACCCACAACGCACCACAAGGAGGAAACACCATGAATGAAGTCATCGTCGCTTCGGCCGTCCGCACCGCCATCGGGGATTTCGGCGGCGCGCTCAAGGATGTGCCCCCCTGCGATCTGGGCGCCACCGTCATCCGCGCCGCGCTGGAACGCGCGGGCGTTTCTGGCGACGAAGTGGGCCACGTTGCGGTCGGCCACGTCATCAACACCGAGCCGCGCGACATGTATCTGTCGCGCGTGGCCGCCATGAATGCGGGCATTTCCAAGGAAACGCCCGCGTTCAACGTCAACCGTCTGTGCGGATCCGGCCTGCAAGCCATCGTGTCGGCCGCCCAGACGATCATGCTGGGCGACGCCGACATCGCCGTGGGCGCCGGCGCCGAGAGCATGAGCCGCGCGCCGTACATCGCGCCAGCCCAGCGCTGGGGCGCGCGCATGGGCGACAGCGTCATGCTGGACATGATGACCGGCGCGCTGTCCGACCCGTTCGGCAAGATGCACATGGGCGTCACGGCGGAAAACGTGGCCGCCAAGTTCGGCATCAACCGTCAGGATCAGGACGCCATGGCTGCGGAGTCGCACCGCCGCGCCGCTGCCGCGATCGACGCGGGCTACTTCCGCGACCAGATCGTGCCTGTGACGATCAAGTCGCGCAAAGGCGAGATCGTGTTCGACACCGATGAGCACGTGCGCCGCGACGTCACGGCCGACAGCCTGGCGACGCTCAGGCCCGTGTTCCAGAAGGAAAACGGCACGGTCACGGCGGGCAATGCGTCGGGGCTGAACGACGGGGCGGGCGCGCTGGTGCTGATGAACGCTTCCGTTGCCGCCAAGCGCGGGATCAAACCGCTGGCGCGGCTGGTGGCGTATGCGCATGCGGGCGTGGACCCGGACATCATGGGCATTGGTCCGGTGCCGGCCACGCAGGCGGCGCTTAAGCGCGCGGGTCTGACGGTCGACCAGCTGGACGTCATCGAGGCCAACGAGGCGTTCGCCGCGCAGGCATGCGCGGTGTCGCGGGAACTGAAGCTGGACGCCGCCAAAGTGAACCCGAACGGCAGCGGCATCGGCCTGGGCCACCCGATCGGTGCAACGGGCGCCATCATCGCCACCAAGGCCCTGCATGAATTGCAGCGCGTGGGCGGACGCTATGCGCTCGTGACCATGTGCATCGGCGGCGGCCAGGGCATCGCCGCGATCTTCGAACGGATCTGATCCGTCCGGAAGCACCGGCCCGCGAAGACCTGGCATCGCCCGTGTCTTCGCGGGCTTTTCATTGGGCCTCCTGGCCCAGATAGTCCTGGGCCCACGCCTGGCATTCCGCGTGCAGCAATGCGCCCATCTGCGCCCGCCGCGGCGCGTCGAGCCGGCTGCTGATCGCGCCGAAGCTGAACGCCACCCAGGTCAGCTCGGACACCGGAAACGCCACGCCCACACCCGACACGCCGGGCGTGATGGTGTCCACGATTTCGGAATATCCCGCATTGCGCGTCTGCCTGACCGCCTTCATCAGCGCGGTGCTGGAGACGCGGATCTGCGCGTAGCTGGCCGCATGCCGTGCGTACAGCGCGGCGATCTCGTCGTCCGGCAGAGCCGCCATCAGCGCCAGGCCGCCCGCGCCCACGCCCAAGAGGCGGCGTTCGCCCTGGTCGATGGTGAACACCTTGACGGGAAACGAGCCGGCCTCCCGCAGCAGACATAGCGCGTAGTCGCCCTGGCGGATCACCAGGAACACGGTGTCGCCCGACAGGCGTGCCAGCTTTTGCGCGAACGGACGCAAGGCGTCCAGCAAGGGCGTGCGCCGCAAGGCGGCAAACCCCAGTTGCATCGAATCCACGCCCAGCCGATAACGGCGGGTGGCGCGGTCGCGTTCCGCGAACTGCTCTTCGAGCAGGCAGCTGAGCAGGCGATGCGCCGTGGAGCGTTCCAGGCCGGTGGCGGCCATGACGCCCTGCAGGTCGATGCCATCTTCCTGGTGCTGCGCCAGCACGCGCAGCAGGCCGAGCGCGCGGCGCATGCTCTGCGTGCCGCCGGTGGAACCTGGGTTGTTCATATTGTGGGAAAAGTGATGCGAATATTTTGTATTTTAGGTTTTGCGGTGCGTTAATTCAATGCATCGAGATCGCGCCGCATTCGACGGCGCGGCATGACAAGGACGAGGAGACCATGGAATACGCCACCCTGGCCGTCGAACGGCACGATTCGGTATGCCGCATCAGTCTGGCCCGCGAATCCGCGCGCAATGCCCAGAGCCAGCAGATGCTGGACGAACTGGATGACGCCCTCTCGCGCGCCGAGCAGGACGACACCGTACGGGTGGTGGTCCTGGCCGGCCGCGGCGCGCATTTCTCGGCCGGGCACGACCTGAAGGAAGCCCAGGCAAAGCGCGCCGATTTCACGGTCGAGGAACGCTGGGACTACGAGTCCCGCCGCTACTACGGGTACTGCCTGCGCATCTGGGACTTTCCCAAGCCCACCGTGGCGCAGGTGCAGGGGGCGTGCGTGGCCGGCGGATTCATGATCGCCAACATGTGCGACCTGGTGGTGTGTTCGGACACGGCGTACTTCTCGGACCCGGTCGGGCACACCCTGGCGGCGGCCGCCACCGAGGTCCTGATCCATCCCTGGGTCATGGGGCTGCGCAAGGCCAAGGAAATGCTCTACACCGGCGAGAAGGTCGATGCGCAGGAGGCACTGCGCATCGGCATGGTGAACCGGGTCGTGCCCGAAGCGGAACTGGACGCCGCCACGCTGGCGCTGGCGCAGCGCATCGCGCAGGCGCCGCCGTTCGGGCTGCGCCTGATCAAGCGGTCGCTGAACCGCACGGCGGACGCGCAGGGCTTTCGCACCGCGCTGTCGGCGCACTTCGATACGCATCAGTTGTCGCACCTGAGCGAGGAATTCCAGGCAGTGCGCGAGCGCGGCCTCGCGCAGGCCATCCAGCGCAACAAGAAAGGCGAAGCCGCATGACCTCCCGCCTTGAACCGCTGCTGAACCCGCGCTCGATCGCCATGATCGGCGCCAGCGCCAACCCGGGCCGCATTGGCGGCATGCCGCTGGAGCTGTTGACGCGCTTTGGCTTCCAGGGCGGCATTTACCCGGTCAACCCGAAGTACCAGGAAGTCTTCGGCCTGCGTTGCTGGCCCGACATCGAAGCCGTGCCCGAGCCGGTGGACCTGGCAGTGCTGGCCATCGCCGCAGCCGACGTCACGCCCATGTTGCGGCGCTGCCATGCCAGGGGCATCCCCGCGGCCATCGTGTACGCCGCGGGCTTTGCCGAGGCAGGCGGCGAGGGCGCGCGTTTGCAGGACGAACTTGTGGCCTTCGTGTCGGAAAGCGGCATGGCGGTCGCGGGTCCGAATTGCATGGGATTCGCAAACCTGAACACGCAGGCGCATACCGCCTTCGCGTCGGTCTTCAAGACCGCGCCAGCGCAGGAGGGGCCGGGCTCGGTCAGCCTGCTGACGCAGAGCGGCAACGTGTGCGCGGCGGTGTACGCGATCGCGCGCCGGCTGGGTCTGCCGTTTTCGCACTTCATCAACACCGGCAATGAGGCCTGCCTGGACTTTTCGCAGTACCTGGAATACCTGGCGGCGGACCCGCAGACGGAAATCGTGCTCGGCTACATCGAACAGTTGCGCGATGGCGACCGTTTCGTGCGCGCGTGCCGCGAACTGGAACGCCAGGGCAAGCTGCTGATCGCCCTGAAGGCGGGCGCCACCGACAAGGGCGCGCAGGCTGTGCAGTCGCACACGTCGGCGCTGGCCGGCGATCGCCGCGTGTACGCGGCGGCCTTTCGCCAGTTGAATGTCATCGAGGCCACGGACTTCGCGCAGATGGCGCATCTGGCCAGCCTGGCGACGCTGCGCCACCGCACGGCCGGCAAGCGCGTGGCGGTGCTGACGATGTCGGGCGCGCTGGGCGCCATCCTGGCCGACAGGTTCATCGGCGCGGGGCTCGACCTGCCAGAGCTGCCGCCGGATCTGCAGGATGTGCTGCGCGGCGGCATTCCCGATTACGGCATGGTCGGCAATCCGGTGGACGTGACCGGCAACGTGGTCAACGATCCCGCCTTTGTGCGCACCGTGCTGCAGGCGCTGGGCACGTCGGACGCCATTGATGCCGTGGTCGTGTATGCGCCCGGCTACATGCTGGACCGAATGGCCGATGCCTTGGCCGAAGCGTCCCGGCAGCATTCGCGGCTGTTCGTTGCCATCGATACGGGTCTTGCGCAAAGCCGTGCGGCGCTGCGCGAGGCGGAAGTGGCGGTGTTCGAGGACCTGGGCCTGGCCGTCGCGGCGCTGGCGCCGTATCTGCTGTGGTGTGACGCGCGCACGGGCCGGCGGCAGGCGGCGGCGCCCGCATTGGATATGGCCCGCGCGCCGGCCTTGCCGTGCAACGAAGCGGACGCGCGCGCCTACGTGGCCGCGTTCGGTCTGCCTCAGGCCACCACCCCGGTGGCGCGCAGTGCGGAAGACGCCGTGCGCGATGCGCGCGTGGCGGGCTATCCCGTCGCCGTGAAGATCCTGAGCCCCGACATCGCGCACAAGACGGAAGCGGGCGGCGTCGCGCTGAATCTCGAGGACGACGAGGCGGTGCGTGTGGCCCATGCCAACGTGACGCGGGCGGTTGCGCGCGCACAGCCCGATGCGCGCATCGACGGCGTGGTGGTCCAGAAGATGGAGCGCGGCGTGGCGGAGATCATCATTGGCGCCACGCGCGATCCGGTCTTCGGCCCGGTGTTGACGGTGGGCCTGGGCGGGGTGCTGACCGAGATCTACCAGGACACCAGCCACCGGCTCTTGCCGGTGGACGAGGACATCGCCTTGCAGATGTTGCAGGAGCTCAAGGCGTTTGCGCTGCTGGATGGATTCCGGGGCAAGCCCCGGGGCGATCTGGCGGCGGCGTGCAGGAGCATCGTGGCCGTGGGCAACGCCTTGCTTGCGGCGCCCGCACAGGTGGCGCAAATAGAAGTGAATCCCTTGCTGATCAAAGAGGCGGGACAGGGCGTTGCCGTATTGGACGCGCTGATCCTGCCCGCAACCCCGTAGCGCGACCGCGCATCCCCCAGGAGGAGACAAGCATGATCAAAACCCTATTGGCCGGCATCGCACTGGCCTGCATCGGCGCCACGGGCGCCGCGCATGCTCAGGACAACTACCCCACCCGCCCCGTGCGTATCGTGGTGCCGTTCTCGCCCGGCGGCGCGACCGACATCATGAGCCGCCTGCTGGCCGAAAAGTTGAGCGGCAGACTGGGCCATCCGGTGATCGTGGAAAACAAGCCGGGCGGCGGCACCATGATCGCGTCCGATTACGTGTCCCGCGCCGAGCCCGACGGCTATACGCTGCTGATGGCCGCGTCCTCGCTGGGCATTGCGCCCAGCATTTACGCCAAGGTCAACTACGACCCCGTCAAGGACTTCGCGCCGATCTCGCAGGTGGCGTCCGTGGTGCACGTGCTGGGTGTGCACCCGTCGGTGCCGGCCAAGAATGTCGGCGAGCTGATCGCCTACCTGAAGGCCAATCCGGGCAAGGTGAGCTACGGTTCCGTGGGCACGGGCAGTTCGACCCACCTGGAGGCCGAACTCTTCAACAGCATGGCCGGCGTGCAGATGGCGCACATCCCGTACAAGGGCAGCGCGCCCGCGCTCAACGACCTGGTCGCAGGGCGTCTGCAAGTGATGTTCGATGCCTGGGCCTCGTCGGGCCCCTTCGTCAAGGACGGCAAGCTGCGCGCGCTGGCGGTCACGACTGCCAAGCCCTCGGCGTCATTGCCCGAGCTGCCCACGGTGGATGCGTCCGGCTTGCCGGGCTATTCGGCCATGCCGTGGCTGGGCCTGGTGGCGCCCGCGCGTACGCCGCAACCGGTGATCGACAAGCTCTACCAGAACCTTGCGCAGATCCTGCAGCAGCCCGACGTGAAGAAGCAGTTCGAGGGGCTGGGGCTGGACATCATCGGCAGTGATCCCAAGGCCTTCGGCGCGTTCATCCAGAAAGACGTGGCCACGTGGGGCAAGGTGGCGCGCGACTCGAACATCCGGCTGGAGTGAGGCATGACGATGCAGGAAACCGCCGTGCCGGACAGCACGGCGCAGGATGACGAGGCGTTTCGGCAGAAGCTTCGGGGCTGGCTCGACACGGCCTACGCGGAATTTGCACGGTCCTGGCCCGGCGGGGCCGCCCCGCGCAATCTGGACTACCGGCGCGCGTGGGAAGACACGCTGTGTGCGCACGGCTGGTCCGGACTGGGCTGGCCGGCAGCCTACGGGGGCAAGGCGCTGCCGCTGTCGCGCCAGGCGGTCTTCCATGAAGAGCACGCGCGTTGCGGCGCGCCGCTGGGCGTGAACCTGATCGGCCACGGCATTCTGGCGCCCACCCTGCTGCATTTCGGGTCCGAGGCGCAGAAGCAGCGTTTTCTGCCCGGCATCCTGTCGAACCGCGAGGTGTGGTGCCAGGGGTATTCCGAACCGGGCGCCGGTTCCGACCTGGCTGCGGTGCGTACGCGAGCGGAACCGGCGCCCGGTGGCTTCCGTCTGAACGGTCACAAGATCTGGACGTCGTTTGCGGACCGGGCGCAATGGTGCTTCGTGCTGGCGCGCACCGATCCGGACGCGCCCCGGCATAAGGGCCTGAGCTTTCTGCTCGTAGACATGCGCAGTCCCGGCGTGCGGGTCGAACCCATCCGGCAGATCACGGGCGAAGCCGAATTCTGCGAGGTCTTCTTCGAGGACGTGTTCGTGCCGCAGGAGGCGCTGCTGGGCGGATTGAACCAGGGCTGGCGCATCGCGATGGCGGCCGCAAGCTTCGAGCGCGGGACGTATTTCATCCCGCGTCTCGTGCGTTTTTCGCAGGAGCTGCGTCAGGTGCGCGCGCTGGCGCTGCAGGCAGATAGGCACGGCCGTGTGCCCGCGTCGTCGGCATCGGTGCGCCACCGCTGGGCGCGGCTGGCCGCCGACAGCCACGTGCTGGCGCTGAAATCCCAGCGCGCGCTCGCCGGCGCGATGCGAGGCGATCCCCCCGGACCGGAAGGATCGTCCACCAAGATCCATTGGAGCGAGGCGCACCAGCGCCTGCTCGAACTGTCCCTGCAATTGCTGGGCGAGGACGCCTGCCTGGGCGTGGACGCGGCCGACGCCCGCGCGGCGCCGCTGACGCACGCCTATCTATGGTCGCGGGCAGAAACCATCCTGGCCGGCACGTCCGAGATCCAGCGCAACATCATCGCCGAGCAGATGCTCGGCCTGCCCAGGGCCTGACCGCAAATGAATCTGCATCTGAGCGAAGACCAGCGCATGCTGCGCGACGCGGCGCAACGTTTCCTGTCGCAGCGCCATCCGGTGGCCGTGGCGCGCGCCGCCTTCGGGCAAGAGGCGCCGGCCCGCCAGGCGCTGTGGCGCGATCTGGCCGAACAGGGTTGGCCCGCCTTGCTGGCGCCCGAGACACAGGGCGGACTGGGCTTGGGCATGCGCGAAGCCTGGATCGTCGCCGAGGAGGCGGGGCGCCATCTGCTGAGCCTGCCGCTCGTATCCAACATGGCGCTGCTGCCGACGCTGTGCGAGGCGGGCGGTGCGATCGCGCAATGGACCGTCGACATGATGGCTGGTGACACCTGGTACGCCGACGCGGCCCTGCGCCCCGACGGATCGGTCTTCATCGAAGGCGCCGGCGAGGGCGTGCGGGCCCTTGCCGTGCGCGAGACCGGTCCGGCATCCCTGCGGCTGGATCTGCTGGCGGCCGTGGCGGGCGTGGCCGGACTGGATCCGACCATGCCGGTCGCGGTGTCGGCGCATCCCGCTGTCCTGGAAAGCGCCGATGTCCAGGTCAAGCCGGGCACCTGGAATCTGCTGCGTACGCGTCTGCGCCTGTTGCGGTCGGCGGAAATGCTGGGTGCGGCGTCGGCAGCGCTGGACATGGCCGCCTCGTACGCCCGCGAGCGCCAGCAGTTCGGCCGCGCCATCGGCGCCAATCAGGCGATCAAGCATCGGCTGGCCGAGGACTGGATGGCGCTGGACGACGCACGGCTTGCGGGCTGGGCCGCGGCAACCGCGCTGGATGACCGCGCGGCGCCGGCGGCGACCGATTGCCTGTTTGCGCCACTGCTGGCCGTCGAAGCCAGCCGCCGCGCCACGCAGAACGCGATCCAGGCGCACGGCGCGCTGGGGGTGACCTGGGAGTGCGATGCGCATCTGTACTTGAAGCGCGTCCTGCGACTGTCGGCCAGCCTGGAAGCCGAAGTGTCCGGCCCGGACCTGCTCGAGCGCATCTGGGAAGCGGCGGCGTAGCTGGCGGCCCGGGGGAGGGGGCGGCCAGCCTACAATCGCGCCCATGCACAAATCCAACTTTCCCTCCGAACTCGACCAGCCGACGCTATCCGAAGTCGACGGCGTGCGATATCTGCACTTCAACACCGAATGGGTGCAGGGCGCGATGAAAATCAAGAGCCCTTCCGACCTGGTGCTGGAATACACCGCGCAGATGATGGCCTGGCTACTGTTCCTGGAACCGCCAAAGGAAGATCCCATCGGCATGCTGGGCCTGGGCGCCGGGTCGCTCGCGCGGTTCTGCGCCAAGCACACGCGCGGTCCGCTGCTGGCCGTGGAATGGAATCCGCGCGTCACCGCCGCCTGCCATATGTTCTTCCGCCTGCCGGGCGCGAACCGGCTGCAGGTCGAACACACCGACGCCGGCGCCTGGGTGGCCGATCCGCTCAATGCAGGACGCTGCCCGGTGCTGATGGTGGACCTGTACGACGCGGCCGCCGAAGGGCCGGTGCGCGATAGCGTGAAGTTCTACCGCGACTGCCGCCGCGTGCTGGGCGAGGTCGGCATCCTGGCCGTGAACCTGTTCGGCCGGCACGAAAGCTTTGGCAAGAACATCGACAACCTGTCCAAGGCCTTCGACGACCGCATCGTGCTGCTGCCCGAAGTCGAGGCCGGCAACCAGATCGTTTTGGCGTTTTCCGGCCCCAGCCTGGCGATCACGCCGGCCGACTTGCTGGCCCGCGCCGAGGTGGTGGAAGGTAAGTACGGGCTACCCGCCCGCCGCTGGGCCCGCTCGCTGACGCGCCATGCGGTTGACGGCGTTCTGCATTTCTGAAGAGATTCAGAAGCGCAGCGTCCTGAGCGGCCGGCAGGCGAGTTTGATTTGCCGTGTGGGCGTATGCCCCCGGTTTGTAGGACCCAATGAGGTGTCTGACACCCTGGGTGGTATGTAGAACTGATGAGGTGTCTGACACCCTGGGTGGTATGTAGAACTGAATGAGGTGTCTGACACCCTGGGGAAGTGATCGGCGGTTTGCCGCTGCGTCTCAGAGGGTGTCAGACACCGGGAACAGAGGGTGTCAGACACCGGAGCAGGGCTTGGTCCATCGCTTCAATCTCAACTGGCGTCAGACCCCACCACCGAGGCCCTCGTCGCCCTTGTTAGGGAAGGTCCCAACCCGCCCGAGCTTTACCTTTCTCCCGCGCCAGGTCTATCATCGGCTTATTCATAATTATGAATTACGGCGTTTCCCCGCCGTCTGCCCATGACCCTACCCATCGTCCGGCAAGCCCTGTATCTGGAAGTCGCGGACCGCCTGCGCGGCATGATCCATGCGCGGTCGCTGCGCAACGGTGAATGGATCGATGAACTCCGCCTGGCTGGCGAAATGGGCATTTCGCGCACGCCGCTGCGCGAGGCGCTGAAGGTGTTGGCCACCGAAGGGCTGGTCCGGCTGGAACCCCGCCGCGGCTGCTTCGTCAACGAGCTGTCCGCGCAGGACCTGGAAGACATCTTTCCGCTGATGGCCATGCTGGAAGGGCGCTGCGCCTACGAGGCGGCGCGCAAGGCCAGCGATGCCCAGCTCGCCGAGCTGGAACCGCTGCACGCCGCGCTCGCCGGTCACGCGAAGGCGGGCCGCATCGACGCCTACTACAAGACCAATTACCTCATTCACGAAGCCGTCCAGGCGCTGGCCGGCAATCAATGGCTGTCCGACATGGTGGGCAACCTGCGCAAGGTGCTGAGCCTGTCGCGCCATCGCAGTCTGTCCCGGCCCGGCCGCATCGACCAGTCCTGCGCCGAACACCTGGCCATTTTCGAGGCCCTGAAGGCCCATGATTCCGACGCCGCGCAGGCGCTGGCGCACACCCATTTGATGCGCCAGCTTGAAGCGCTGCGCGTACTCAGCCACGAAGACGCCGCCGACGCGGCGCCGTCCGATCCCATCGTCATCGAGGAGCCTGCCCATGTCCGCACCCGCCAATCTCGCGCCCGCGCGCGGCGCACGCACGCCTGAGCCCGAGGCCGATCTGGTCGATGCCGCCGCCGCGGCCGAAAGCGCCAGTCTGATCACGCGGCTGGGCCGCCTGTGGGAGCGCGGTCGCCTGCCGAGCGAATCCGAAGTCCGCCGCCTGTTCGAGGCGCGCCTGACCGACGTAGCCGCCAACAAGCTGGCGCGCCGCTGGTGCGAGCAATACGCCGCGGCCGACGGCAAGGACCGCCGCCTGATGCTGGCCGCGCTGGCGCAGATCCGTGCCACCTATGCAGGCGATGGCGGCGAGGGCGTGCGCCTGTTCAAGCGATTCAACGCGCAGCCCCAAGGCTTGCGCTTTCTGGTCGAACTGCGCGCAGACATGCTGCGCTGGCGCAAGCAGGTGGCGGGCATCCAGTCGCTGGACAAGGATCTGGAAGGTCTCTTGTCGGCCTGGTTCGACGTGGGCCTTCTGGAACTGCGTCCGCTGACCTGGGATTCGCCGGCGTCGCTGCTGGAAAAGCTGATCCTCTACGAGGCCGTCCACGAGATCAAATCCTGGGACGACCTGCGCCACCGCGTGGCGCCCGACCGCCGCTGCTATGCGTACTTTCACCCGCAGATGCCGGGTGTGCCGCTGATCTTCGTGGAAGTGGCCTTCGCCAGCCAGATGGCCGACAACGTGCAGGTGCTGCTGGACAGCACGCTGCCGCCGCAGGACCTGGACAAGGCGCGCTGGGCGATCTTCTATTCCATCTCGAACACGCAGCCGGGCCTGAAGGGCATCAGCTTCGGCAACTTCCTGCTCAAGCGCGTGGTCGAGCAACTGCTGGAAGAACTGCCCAAGCTGAAGGCCTTTGCCACCTTGTCGCCGATCCCGGGGTTCACGGACTGGCTGGGCAAGCAGGACGCGCAGGCCGTCGAGGCCATCGTGCGCGAGGACAAGACGCGCGCCAAGGACTGCAAGCGCGAAGGCGTGCCGGACGGGCAGCGCTGGGTCGCGCGTCTGGCCAAGGCCGCGCAGGGCAAGACGCCCGACGTGGTCAAGCGCGCCGGGTTCCGGCTGGCCGCCTGCTATTTGAAGTCGATGAAAAACGGGCTGCCGGTGGATCCGGTGGCGCGCTTTCACCTGGGCAACGGCGCGCGCATCGAGCGCCTGAACTGGGCGGCGGACACGTCGCCCAAGGGGCTCAAGCAGTCGTGCGCCATGATGGTCAATTACCTGTATGACCTGGACGAACTGGACACCAACCTTCAGCACCTGAACGACGGCAAGCCGCAGATCAGCCGCGGCGTGGGGCGCGTGGCCTGACTGCCGGAAACACGGCGGCGGCTTTCAACAACGACAAGAAGGGCAGGGGACATGACGGAGAACGTGGCACTCAATGGCCAAGGTCAATCCCAGGTGCGGCTTGAGCGCGACGGGCATCTGGCCTGGGTGACGCTAGCGCACCCGGGGCGCCTGAATGCGATCACGGTAGGCATGTGGCGCGAACTGCGCGACGTCTTCACGCGCATCGCGCAGGATGACGCCGTGCGCTGCGTGGTCGTGCGCGGCGAGGGCGGCAATTTCGCTGCTGGCGCCGACATCCGGGAATTCCCTGCCGAACGCGCGGACATGGACGGCGTGCAGCGCTACCACCGCGAGATCCTGGCGCCCGCCCTGCGCGCCGTGGCCGAATGTCCGCAACCGGTGATCGCGCAGATCGAGGGCGTATGCGTGGGCGGCGGGCTTGAAATCGCCTGCCAATGCGACCTGCGCATCGCCGGCGCGTCGGCCCGTTTTGGCGTGCCGATCAACCGGCTGGGCTTTCCGATGGCCCCCGACGAAATGCGCGGCCTGCTGGCGCTGGCCGGCCGGGCCGCGACGCTGGCCATCCTGCTGGAAGGCCGGGTGTTCGGCGCGGTCGAAGCCAAAGACCTGGGTCTGCTGACCCGTATCGTCGAAGACGGCGAGGTGGCCGCGTCCGCCCGGCGCAGCGCTGACCGCATCGCCCAAGGCGCGCCGTTGGCCGCCCGCATCAACAAACGCTTGTCCGCCAGGCTCGCCACCGGCGCCGCCTTGACCGAGGACGAGTATCGGGATTATTTCTCCTATGCCGAAAGCCGGGACCACAGAGAGGGCGTGCGCGCCTTCCTGGCCGGCGAAGACCCTTCCTTTTCCGGAGACTAGACAGGTGAGCAACGCCAACCTATATGCTGTCCTGCAAGGCGGCTTCCCCAAAGACCGCAGCAAAGTCGCGCTGGAAACGCCCGACCTCCAATACACCTGGGACGACATCGACCGCGCGACCGCGTGCCTGGCGAACCTGCTGCAATCGCTGAACCTGCCGGAGGGCGCGCGCGTGGCGGTGCAGGTGGAAAAGTCGCCTGAGGCGCTGCTGCTGTACCTGGCCACGCTGCGCGCTGGCCTCGTGTACCTGCCGCTGAACACTGCTTACCGCGAATCCGAAATCGAATACTTCCTGGGCAATGCCGAGCCGTCCGTCGTGGTCTGCGCCAGCAAGAACCTGGACTGGGTCAAGCGCGCCGCCGCCAAGGCCAACTGCCCGCACGTCTACACGCTGGACGAGGACCGCACCGGCACGTTGCTGGACGCGGCCGGCGGCCTGTCCCAGACCTTCAAGACCGTTGAAAGCAAGCCGGACGACCTGGCCGCGATCCTGTACACGTCGGGCACGACCGGCCGCAGCAAGGGTGCGATGCTGTCGCACGGCAACCTGGCGGCGAACGCGCGCACCCTGCATGAATACTGGGGCTGGCGCGAGGACGACGTGCTGCTGCACATGCTGCCGATCTTCCACGTCCACGGCCTTTTTGTCGCATCGCATGGCGCGCTGCTGGCGGGCGCGCGGATGATCTGGCTGCCCAAGCTGGACGCCGACCAGGCGCTGCACTACCTGCCGCAAAGCACCGTGATGATGGGCGTGCCGACTTACTACGTGCGTCTGCTGGCCGATCCGCGCTTCAATCGCGACGTCTGCGCCAACATGCGCCTGTTTATCTCGGGCTCCGCCCCGCTGCTCGCCGAGACGTTCTCCGACTTCAAGGAGCGCAGCGGCCATCCCATTCTTGAACGCTACGGCATGAGCGAAACCGTCATGCTGACGTCCAATCCTTACGACGCCGCGCTGGGTGAGCGCCTGGCGGGCACCGTCGGCCGCGCCTTGCCGGGTGTGGATGTCCGGGTGGTCGACGACGCCGGCAAGCCGCTCGCGCCGGGCGAGATCGGCAACGTGCAGGTGCGCGGTCCCAACGTGTTCTCGGGCTACTGGCGCATGCCGGAAAAGACCCGCGAGGAATTCACGGAAGACGGCTGGTTCAAGACCGGCGACGTTGGCCGCTGGGGCGGCGAGTCCGCCGGCCGCAACGCGCCGGACGACTACCTGTCCATCGTCGGTCGCAGCAAGGACCTGATCATCTCCGGCGGCTACAACGTGTACCCCAAGGAAATCGAAACGCTCATCGACGACATGCCGGGCGTGTCGGAGTCGGCGGTGATCGGCGTGCCGCACCCGGACTTCGGCGAGGCCGTGGTGGCCGTGGTGGTGCCCAAGAGCGGCGCGACGCTGGACGCTTCGGCCATGCAGGCGGAACTGAAAAGCCGCATCGCGAATTTCAAGGTGCCCAAGCGCGTGCACATCATCGACCAGTTGCCGCGCAACACCATGGGCAAGGTGCAGAAGAACGTGCTGCGCGACACCTACAAGGCGCTGTAGTCCATATGGAAGCCGGTCCCCGCGGGGCCGGCTTATTTTGTACCCCGTTCAAGGAGACGCATCCCCATCCAGTGCCCCGATAAGACCTGCCCGCCGCATTCAGAAGAAAAAATATCTCAGCGACGAGACGCCAAAAAACAGGCGCCGTCCCCCGATGCAGCAAGAGGAGACAAAATGACTTATCGCACCACCGCTGCGGCCATGTTCGCCGTGGCAGCCCTGGGTTTCGGCGGCGTTGCCGCCGCGCAATGGCCCGAACGCCCCATCACGCTGATCGTTCCGTTTCCCGCCGGCGGCGGCACGGACACGTTCGCCCGTCCGCTGGCCGCGCAGCTCACCACGCAGCTCGGCCAGACGGTGGTCATCGACAACAAGGGCGGCGCGGGCGGCACCGTGGGCGCCGGCGTGGCGGCCAAGGCCAAGCCCGACGGCTACACGTTCTTCATGGGCGGCGCGCACCATGCGCTGGCGCCTTCCCTGTACAAGAGCCTGAGCTACAACATCCAGAAGGATTTCGTGCCGGTCGCGCTGGTGGCGCAGCCGCCGCAGGTCGTCGTCATCAATGCGGGCAAGCTGCCGGTCAAGACCCTGCAGGAGTTCATCGACTACGCCAAGAAGCGCCCCGGCGAGATCAACTTCGGCACGGCGGGCAAGGGCAGCACGCACCACCTGGCCGGCGAGCTGTTTGCGATGCAGACGGGGATCAAACTGGTGGACGTGCCGTATCAGGGCGCCGGTCCCATGCTGTCGGCGCTGATCGGCGGTCAGGTGGACCTGGCGTTCGATGGGCTGGGTTCGTCGGCCGGACACATCCGTGCCGGCGCGATCAAGCCGCTGGCGGTGGCCGCCACCGAGCGTTCGCAATCGCTGCCCGACGTGCCCACGGCCGCCGAGGCGGGCGTGCCGAATTACGTGGTGTCGACCTGGTATGCGATCTGGGCGCCTGCGGGCACGCCCAAGGAAGCCACGGAAAGAATGGCCGCCGAGATCACGAAGGCGCTGAACACGCCCAAGCTGAAGGAAACCTGGGCGGGCAACGGCACCGGCGTGCCCACGCTGACCGGCGCCGAGTTCGGCAAGTTCGTCGACAGCGAAGTCCAGCGCTGGGCCAAGGTGGTCAAGGACTCCGGCGTGACGTTGGACTAAGCGGTTGGACTAAGCGGCATCAGCGCCAATCGCTGGCCTGGCTGAGCCGGGCCAGCTGGTCGTGAGTCAGCGTCAGGCTGGCGGCCTTGACCAGTTCGTCCAGCTGGGCGAGCGAGGTGGCGCTGACGATGGGAGACGTAATGCCCGGCTGCGCGATCTGCCAGGCCAGCGCGGCCTGCGCGGGCGTGCAGCCGGCGTCCTCGGACACCTCGTCCAGCGCCTTCAGGATGCGGTAGCCGCGATCGTTCAGATACGTGTCCACGATCTTCTTGCCGCGCGCGCTCTTGCCCGCGTCGTCGGGGCCGCGATACTTGCCGCTGAGAAAGCCGCTAGCCAGCGCAAAATAGTTGATCGTGCCCATCTGCTGCGTCTTCACCAGGCTTTGCAGCCCGGATTCGAAGGGCTCGCGGGTGTACAGGTTGTATTCCGGCTGGATGCTCTCGTAACGCGGCAGGCTGTGGCGCTCGCTGGTGATCAGCGCTTCCGACAGCCGCACGGCCGTGTAGTTGGACGCGCCGATCGCGCGCACCTTGCCGGCTTCGATGTGCTTGGCGTATTCGGCCAGCGTGTCGGTCAGCGGCGTGTCCGGGTCGTCCTGGTGCGATTGGTACAGGTCGACGTAGTCTGTCTGCAGGCGCGCCAGCGACGCATCCAGGGAGCGCCGGATGTAGGCGGGCGACAGCCCTTTTTCGCCCGGCCCCATTTCCATGCCGACCTTGGTGGCGATCAGCACCTGGTCGCGCTTACCCGAGCGTTTGAGCCATTTGCCGATCAAGGTTTCGGATTCGCCGCCCTGGTTGCCGGGGACCCAGCGCGAATACATGTCGGCCGTGTCGATGAAATTCAGGCCGGCGTCCACCAGCGCATCAAGCAAAGAAAAGGTGCCGGCCTCGTCGACGGTCCAGCCGAAGACGTTGCCGCCGAAAGTGAGCGGGGGAACTTGCAGGCCGGATCGGCCCAGTGCGCGTTTGATCATGGTGGCCTCGGGATGCCGTCGGCGGGCACGCGGAACGGGATGAACGGCGTTTGCCCGGCGGTTGTCAGTATATTCAGGCCGTCGCACAGGGGCGCGGCGCGCCCGTATGGATGCACCATTACAGGGATTCCCCCCAAGTCCATTTGGTGGACGGCACGTTAGACTATACGGCTTTGTGGCAGGGCGAACGGATGGCAAATCCGCGCCTGCCATGAATAAACCGGCAAATTCAACAAGCAACACCAGGGTTCAAGGAGCAAACATATGCTGATCGGAAAAAAACATTTTCTGACGGTTGGCGCGATGGCGTTGGCGATGGCTATCGCCGCGCCGGTCGCCGCGCAGCAAAAGTCTGTCGCGGTGACCGCCATCGTCGAGCATCCGGCGCTGGATGCCGTGCGTGACGGGGTGCAAGACGCCCTCAAACAAGCCGGCTACGAGCCGGGCAAGAACCTGAAGTGGCAGTATCAAAGCGCGCAGGGCAACAACGGAACCGCCGCGCAGATCGCCCGCAAGTTCGTCGGCGACCGCCCGGACGCCATCGTCGCGATCGCCACGCCGTCGGCGCAGGCTGTCGTGGCCGCCACCAAGGACGTGCCGGTGGTGTATTCCGCCGTGACCGATCCGGTCGCCGCGCAACTCGTGTCCAGCATGGACGCCTCGGGCACCAACGTGACCGGCGTGTCGGACCTGCTGGCGCTGGACAAGCAGGTTGAACTCATCAAGAAGATTCTGCCCAACGCCAAGCGCGTCGGCATCGTCTACAACCCGGGCGAGGCCAACTCGGTCGTGGTCGTCAAGAAGCTCCAGGAAATCCTGCCCAAGTCGGGTATGAGCCTGGTCGAAGCCGCTGCCCCGCGTTCGGTGGACGTGGCGTCCGCCGCCCGCAGCCTGATCGGCAAGGTCGACGTCATCTACACCAACACCGACAACAACGTCGTATCGGCGTATGAGTCGCTGGTCAAGGTGGGCAACGACGCCAAGATTCCGCTGATCGCGTCGGACACCGACAGCGTCAAGCGCGGCGGCATTGCCGCCCTGGGCATCAATTACCGCGATCTGGGCGTGCAGACCGGCAAGGTTGTCGTGCGCATCCTGAAGGGCGAAAAGCCCGGGGCGATTCCGTCTGAAACCAGCTCGAAGCTTGAGCTCTACGTGAATCCGGGCGCGGCCGCCAAGCAGGGCGTGACCCTGCCCGAGGCGCTGATCAAGTCCGCCGCGGTGGTCGTGAAATAATACGGCGCGAAATCGGCCCCGCCATGCCTATCCGGCGTGCGCGGGGTTTTTCTTGCGTTTTTCGTGGTGTCTTGCTTACCCGATGTTCCACAGGGCGGCAGCGTTCACAAGATGCTCGCGGCCCGGCTTTCGTTTCTTATCTTGATTGGATCTGACCCATGTCATTGTTCTCGTTGTTAGGCGCGCTGGAGATCGGCTTGATCTTCAGTCTGGTGGCCTTGGGCGTGTTCATCTCCTTTCGCCTGCTGCGCTTCCCGGACCTGACCGTGGACGGCAGTTTTCCGCTGGGCGGCGCAGTCTGTGCGACGCTGATCGCTTCGGGCACCGATCCGTTTTCCGCGACCATCATCGCCACCATCGCCGGCGCGGCCGCCGGGCTGGTCACGGGCTGGCTGAACGTCAAGCTCAAGATCATGGATCTCTTGGCCAGCATCCTGATGATGATCGCGCTGTATTCGATCAACCTGCGCATCATGGGCAAGCCCAATGTGCCGCTGATCACCGAACCCACCGTCTTCACGATCCTGCAGCCCGCGTGGATTTCCGACTACGTCGCCCGCCCGCTGCTCCTGATCGTCATCGTCATCCTCTGCAAATTGGCGCTGGACTGGTTCTTTGCCACGCAGACCGGCCTGGCCGTGCGCGCCACCGGTTCCAACGGCCGCATGGCCCGCGCGCAAGGCGTGAACACCGGCCGCATGATCCTGGGCGGCATGGCGCTGTCGAACGCGCTGGTCGCACTGGCCGGCGCGCTGTTCGCGCAGACGCAGGGCGGATCGGACATCTCGATGGGCATCGGCACCATCGTGATCGGCCTGGCCGCGGTGATCGTCGGCGAAAGCATCCTGCCGTCGCGCAAGCTGGTGCTGGCCACGCTGGCCGTCATCATCGGCGCCATCGTCTACCGCTTCTTCATCGCCCTGGCGCTCAATAGCGATTTCATCGGCCTGAAGGCGCAGGACCTGAACCTCGTCACCGCGGTGCTCGTCACGATCGCCCTGGTCATCCCCATGCTCAAGCGCCGCCTGGTCGGCAAGAAGGGGCGCTGATATGTTGTCCGCAAAAGACCTGAAAATCACCTTCAACGCGGGCACGCCTATTGAGACCCGCGCCCTGCGCGGCCTCACGCTGGAGATCCCGTCGGGCCAGTTCGTCACCGTGATCGGTTCCAACGGCGCGGGCAAGTCCACGTTCCTGAACGCCGTGTCGGGCGATCTGCCGGTCGATTCCGGCCGCATCGACATCAACGGCGTGGACGTGACGCGCCAGCCCGTGTGGGCGCGCGCCGGCAGTGTGGCCCGCGTGTTCCAAGACCCGATGGCGGGCACCTGCGAAGACTTGACCATCGAGGAAAACATGGCGCTGGCGCAGATGCGCGGCGCCTCGCGCGGCTACAGCCGCGCCGTGAAAGCCTCGATGAAAGCGGGCTTTCGCGAGCGCCTTGCCACGCTGGGCCTGGGCCTGGAAAACCGCCTCACCGACCGCATCGGCCTGTTGTCCGGCGGCCAGCGTCAGGCGGTCAGCCTGCTGATGGCGGCGCTGCAGCCGTCGCGCATCTTGCTGCTGGACGAGCACACCGCCGCGCTCGATCCGCGCACCGCGGACTTCGTTCTGCAACTGACGGCACGCATCGTGGCGGAAAACCAGCTCACCACCATGATGGTCACGCACAGCATGCGCCAGGCGCTGGACGTCGGCGACCGCACCGTCATGCTGCACCAGGGGCAGGTCGTGCTGGACGTGTCCGGCGACGAGCGCCGAGGCATGGACGTGCCGGACCTGCTGGCCATGTTCGAACGGGTGCGGGGCGAGAAACTGTCGGACGACGCCCTGTTGCTCGGGTGACGTTGAACCGGCCGATTTGAACCGTGCCCAGTTTGACCGCAGGGATGCGGAACGGGCGGCCTGAATCCTAAATGAAGCGGCCGGGCCGGAATGCCGCGTGGCGGGACGCCGCCCCGCCGTCCTGCATCAGTTCCGCCAGGATCTTCGCGGTGCCCGGCGCGGTGCTGAATCCGATGTGCTGGTGTCCCAGCGCCAGCCACAGGCCGGGATGGCGCGGCGCCTCGCCAATCATCGGGCGGCTGTCCGGCAGCGTGGGCCGGCGGCCCAGCCAGGCGGCCGCGTCCAGCCGGTCGCCCAGCGGGAAGGCCTCGCGGGCGCGTTTTTCCGCCAGATCCAGCTGCTCGGGCCGCGCGGGCGCGTCGCAGGCGTCCAGCTCGACCCCCGTGGACAGGCGCAGCCCGCGCGCCATGGGCGACAGCACGTAGCCGCCGCCCGTGTCGTAAACCGGCCGGGTGACGCGCGCCCCGTCGCGGCCGTCGTAATGCATGTGATACCCGCGTTCGAACGCCATGGGCAGGTCGATGCCGGTGGTCTTGAGCATGGCCTTGGACCACGGCCCCAGCGCCACGACCAACCGGCTGGCAGAGATGGAATCCGACGCGCTCGTGGCCTGTACCGTCCATCCGTCGCCGTCGCGGCGGATGGCAGCGGCATCCATCCTTTTGATCGTGCCGCCCTCGCGCTGGAACAGTCCGGCGTACGCGGCAACCACCCCGTGTGGATCGTCGACCGAATACGAACCCTGAATCCACAATGCGCGATGAAAGATCGGCGACAGGGCGGGTTCGACCTCGGCAAGTTCCGCGGGGTTCAGTTCCCGGGTCGGCACGTCGAACTGCGCGAAGGCGCCGCGCGCCAGCGCACCCGCGTTCCAGGCCGCCGCCGTGCGGTACAGGAAGATCCAGCCAGTGTCGCGCAGCCGGTGGCGCGCGCCGCTTTCGTCCAGCAGCTTCAGGTGCTCGGGCGCGGACAGCCGGATCAGGCCGTTCAGCGCGCGTGCGGTTTCCTGGAAGACGGACGTCCGCGCGTTCATCAGGAATCGCGCCGCCCAGCCCAGGTTGGCCGCCAGGTAGGGCCAGCGGTAACGGAACTGGACCGTGTCGTTCTTTAGCAGACGCGGCAGTTGACCCCACAGGCCAGGATGATTGAACGGCATTAGCGAACTGCGGGCCAGAACCCCCGCGTTGCCCATCGACGTTTCCATCCCGGGCGCCTGCCGGTCGACAAGCGTGACCGTCATGCCGCGACGCTGCAATTCCAATGCACAGCAGATGCCAACGATGCCGGCGCCCAGCACGATCACGTGATTGCCCATGTCTTGTCTCATCCTTGTCGATGGTCACCCAGAATACGCGCTGCCGCCGTCACACCCCACCATGAGGCTTCTTCGAAGACCGAATACCCCGACAGGTCGGCGTGCGCGAACAGCACCGGACCATCCACCGCACGCAGCGCGGCCAGGCCCGGATTGGACAGATAGCCGCAGACCGGCGTGGCCATCGCATGCCCGCGCACCGTGATTTCCAACTGGCGGGCGTTGCGCCAGAATTCCTTGCCATACGCAGCGACCAGATCCACCGCGGCGACGTCACGCAGGTCTTGCGGGCTGGCGCGGGTAAGCCAGTCGCGCGCGGCCTGCGGCGTCTGGCCGCTCAGCGCGTGATAGGCGGTGAAGACGCTGCGCGGCGTGCGCGCCACGCGCAGCAACTGATGCGTGGACACGACGTAGCCCAGCGCCTGGCCTTCGTAGACGACGTTGTCCCACGACAGCGGCTCGCCGGGCGCCTCCAGCGGATAGCCGTCCATGACGAAGTTCGACACCATCCAGGCCGCGTGCGGCGCGGCATGTGCGGCCGGGTCGTAGCCGTACGCGCGGATGTCCGGCAGCAGGCGCTGCGCGACGAAAAGCGGCATGGCGCAGACCGTGCGGCGGGTTTGCAGGGCATAGGCGCGGGTGCCGCCATCCGCCGAATCCTCGATGCACAGGACGCGCGGGCCGGCGGCCAGTTCTTCGATGCGCACCGCCGTGCCCGGCAGCAGCCAGTCCGCGTGACCCAGCTTTTGCGTGATGGCCGCGCGCATCCGATCGGCCAGCACCGCCAGCCCGCCCGGCCACGTCAGCACGGCGCCTTCGCCAGCGTTGGCAGCGTGGCCGTCGCGGCTGGCGAAATAATGCAGGCCTGCCCACGCGGACACCACGTCATAGTCCGCGCCGTAGTCGTCCCGGCAGCAGTAGTTCAAATACCAATGCAGCGCGGGCGAGGTATAGCCCTCGCGCGCCAGCCATTCCTTGAACGTCAGGCTGTCCAGCGCGCGCCAGGCCGGATCCCGCGACGACAGGTCGAGTGGAATGCAGAATACCTTGCGGCCGTCGTTGCCCGCCTGCGTGCGCAATTGATCGACCAGCGCCAGAAAGCGCTGGTGCTGCGCGGCGTCAGCCTCGGGCAGGCCCGTCATCGGTAGCAGGTGTTCTTCCCAGCGCCCGTTGCGCAGCAGCCGTTCCTGCGGCGAATGCACCAGGACGGCTTCGTCGTAGTAGGGACGCGCGTCGCCCGCGCCGCGCTCGATGATGCCGAAGTCGGCCAGCATCTCGCGCACGTGGGTGGACGCCAGCGAGGGCAGCGGCAGGTAGTGCGCGCCCAGCGGGTAGTCCAGGCCATCGCGAATGCCCGCGGCGGCATTGCCGGCGAACTCGGGCCCCTGCACCATGACAAAATCGGTGAATCCTTCGCGGGCCAGTTTCCACGCGCAGGACAGGCCCGCCACACCCGCGCCCAGAATGGCAACCTCGTGCTGCCGGGTCGCCGACGGATGCGGCAGCGCCGCCTTGTCCCGCAGCGCGTGACCGGCCTGCATGCCGGGATAGTGGACGTCGGGCGTTGTTTCGACGACGCGCGCCCGCCAGTAGCCGACCGAGCCCGCGGCGGCGGCCGTGGCAGCGCCCAACAGGAAGCTGCGGCGCCGCATCAGCGGATGACCTTGCGCCAGTCCTCGTCGAAGTAGCGCACGAGCGATTGTTCGTTCAGACGGTTCGGCGGCATGGCCAGCGCCGGCATGTCGGCGGGAAAGTGAAAGAGCTCGCGCACGGTGACGGCGTCCAGATAACGCGTGGGCACGGTGATCTTTTCAGGCGGTGCGTAGTCGCGCCGCTTGCTGGCCAGAATGAAGCCCCAGTCGCCGAACGACGGCACATAGGTGTGATACGGCCAGGTGTTCAGGCCGGCTTCCTTCAGGGTGGCGTCCACGCTCCAGAACGAGCGCGGCGCGAAGTAGGGCGACGTGGACTGCACGACCATGTAGCCGTTTTCAGCCAGATGCCGCGCCATCAGGTGGTAGACCGGCACGGAATAAAGCCGCCCCAGGCCGAAATTGGACGGATCGGGAAAGTCCACGACGATAAAGTCGTAGACCTCGGCGTGCGATTCCAGCCAGCGTCCCGCATCGTCGTTGATGACGGTGACGCGTGGGTCCTTGAGCGCGCCCGCATTCAGCGCGACCAGCGGGTCCGAGCGCGAAAACAGATTCGTCATGGCGGGGTCCAGGTCGACCAGCGTGACGTGCTCGACGTGCTTGTACTTCAGGATCTCGCGCACGGCCAGGCCATCGCCGCCGCCCAGCACCAGAACATTACGCGCCCACGGCAGCACCTGCAGGCCGGGATGCACCAGCGACTCGTGATAGCGGTGCTCGTCGCGCGACGAGAATTGCAGGTTGCCGTTGATGTACAGGCGCAGGTCGTCGTGCCAGCGCGTCACGGCCAGACGCTGGTACTGCGTGGTCTCGGCGTGGATGATGTCGTCGCCATACAGGCCTTTTTCGGCCCAGGCGGTCATGCTGCCCGAATAGACGAACCCCAGGCCCAGAATCCCCAGCACCACGCCGGCTCGCACGGCTTTCTCGCCAGGGCGGGTGACCTCGGCGCGGAACAGCCACGTGGTCCACAGGGCCACGCTGGCGTTCAGGATGCCGAACAGAAAGCTGGTGCGCAGCAGGCCCAGCTTGGGCGCCAGCAGCAGCGGAAACACCAGCGACACCGCCAGCGCGCCCAGGTAATCGAAGGTCAGCACGCGGCTGACGATTTCGCGGAATTCGGCCTTGCGCTGATTGAAAACCCGCATCACCAGCGGGATCTCCATGCCGACCATCAGTCCGATAATGAAGACGCCGACATACAGGGCCGCACGAAACGGCGCGGACAGCCACGCGAACACCAGGAACAGGACCGCGGCCGACACGCCGCCCAGCAGCGCCACCAGCAGCTCGACGTCGATGAAGCGATTCAGAACGTCTTCGTCTCTTACATATTTTGACAACCACGAACCGATGCCCATCGCGAAGAGATAGCACCCGATCACGGAGGAGAACTGCAGGATCGAATCCCCAAGCAAATAGCTGGCGAGCGCGCTGCTGATGAGCTCATAGCCCAACCCGCAGGACGCAACGATCAATACCGAGAGAATGAGAACGCGGTCGCGCATGGGAGTGTCCGAGCCGAAAAATGCGTTCGCAGTATATCGAACGCGACGTATATACTGCGCGCAATTGGGAGGCTGGCAATGGGAGAAGCAATGCATCCGGCGGTGACCTATCTGATCTATATCGTCTCGGCGCTTGTCATGCTGGGCGTTTTCACGGCGGTCTATACGGCCATCACGCACTACAAGGAATTCGACCTCATCCGCGAGGGCAACATTGCCGCCGCCTTGTCTTATGGCGGCGCGCTGGTCGGCTTCAGCCTGACCCTGTGTTCCAGCATCGCGGTCCACGCCAGCTTCGTCATGTTCGTTGTCTGGGGCGTGGCGGCGATGATCGTGCAGATCGTCGTGTATGCGGTGGTATCCAAGGCCATACGCGGCATGACCGACGCCATCGCCGAAAACAACATCGCCATGGGCGGCCTGATCGGCGCGATCTCGCTGGCGGCCGGCATCGTCAACGCCGCCTGCCTGACCTGAGCGGCGCGCACTCTCCGATCTGACACAGGAGGACTTTCCATGAGTCTCGGTTCATTTATCCGCAAGCAGTTCATCGACATCCTGCAATGGAACGAGGATCGCGACGGCGTGCTCGCCTGGCGCCATCCGATGCAGGATTTCGAAATCCAGTACGGCGCCAGCCTGACCGTGCGGGAATCGCAGATGGCGGTGTTCGTCAACGAAGGCAAGGTGGCCGACGTGTTCGGCCCCGGCATGTACAAGCTGACGACGCAGACGCTGCCGATCCTGACCTACCTGAAGAACTGGGACAAGCTGTTCGAGTCGCCCTTCAAGTCGGACGTCATTTTCTTCAGCACGCGGCTGCAGCTGGGCCGGCGGTGGGGCACGGCGCAGCCGGTGACGCTGCGCGACAGCGAGTTTGGCATGGTGCGCCTGCGCGCGTTCGGCGTGTACTCGTACCAGATCTCCGACCCCGGCAAGTTCTACCGCGAAATCAGCGGCACGCGCGACGTGTACACGGTGGACGACCTGGAGGCGCAACTGCGCAACATGGTCGTCGCCGCCATGACGACCGCCCTGGGCAGTTCCAAGGTGCCGTTCCTGGACATCGCCGGCAACCAGGGCCTGATGTCGCAGAGCATCGCCGAACAGCTCGCGCCCGTGTTCGACCGCTACGGCGTCAAGCTGGACAACTTCACGGTCGAGAACGTGTCGCTGCCCGAAGAACTGCAAAAGGCGCTGGACACCCGGATCTCGATGGGCATGGCCGGCGACCTGGGCAAGTTCACGCAGTACCAGACCGCGACGTCGATTCCGCTGGCCGCGCAGAACGAAGGCGGCATTGCGGGCATCGGCGCGGGGCTGGCGGCCGGCGCGGCGCTGGGGCAGACCATGGCGCAGGGACTGGGCGTGGCGCCAGGCCAGCCGCAGCAGCCGGCGCAACAGCAGCAGCCGCAACAGCCCGCCGCCCAGCCCGCGCAGGCCGACCCCGTCCAGCGCCTGCAGCAATTGAAAGACCTGCTGGACAAGGGCCTCATCACGGCGGCGGACTACGACTCGGCCAAGGCCGAGGTGCTGAAGAAACTCACCAGCTAAGGCCCCATGCAGCAGGTTCTGTGTCCGCAGTGCGGCGCCCCAGTCAAGTTCACGTCCGCGGCCTCCGTCATGGCGGTCTGCGGCGCCTGCCGCAGCACCTTGCTCAAGGATGCCGAGTCGGTCAAGCGCATCGGCGAGGCGGCCGACGTCCTGGAGGACTATTCGCCGCTGTGCCTGGGCGCGACCGGCACCCATGACGGCAAGCGATTCGACGTCATCGGCCGCATCCAGATGCGCTTTGACGAGGGGTTCTGGAACGAGTGGTACGTGTGGTTCGATGACGGTTCCGACGGCTGGCTGTCGGACGCCTCGGGCCAGTACGCCGTCACGCGGCGGCGCAAGGTCAAGTCCGTGCAGGAGATGCCGGCGTTCGACAGCATTGCGCCCGGCGACGAACTGAAGCTGGACGGCCAGCGCTTCGTGGCAGCCGACGTGCGCACCAGCCAGGCCGGCGGCACGCAGGGCGAGCTGCCCTTCGTGCCGGGCGACGGCTGGCAGGCCAAGGTGGCCGACTACCGCAGCCTGGACGCGTTCCTGACGCTGGACTTCTCCGACGGTCCGCAGCCCGAACTCTATATCGGCAAGGCATTCGACCTGTCCGCCATGCAGGCGGGCTCGTTGCGCACGAAAGAGCAGGTCGAAGAAACCGCGGGACGCTTCCGCGGCCAGATCAAGGCGCTGGACTGCCCGAATTGCGGCGCGCCGATATCGTTCGTGGCTGCCATGGCCACGAATGTCGTTTGCCCGTCTTGCGCGGCTGCCGTCGATTGCTCAGGCCCCACGGCCGAGGTCATCGAAAAGGCGCGCAAGGTGCAGAAGATTCACGCCACGCTGCCGCTGGGCTCGGTCGCCAAGATGGAAGGCGCCGACTACACGCTGATCGGCCTGATGAAGTGCGCCGATCCCGATCCCGAAGAACCCTCAAGCTGGATGGAATACCTGCTGTTCAATCCGGCCAAGGGGTTCATCTGGCTGGTGGAGTCGGACGAAGGCTGGGAGCGCGTGCAGGTCTGCGATACCTGGCCCAGCCACAACAACGCCACCAGCGTGCGCTGGCGCAATCGCGTGTACCAGAAACTGTACGACTACACCTCGCGCGTGGAGATGGCGCTGGGCGCCTTCAATTGGCGCGTCAAGGTGGGCGACAGCACGCAGATCACCGATTACCAGGTCGGTACGTTGAAGCTGACCCGCGAACTGGCCGATAAGGAATTGGGCTGGTCGGCGTCGGCGCCGGTGTCGCCCGCGCAACTGGCCCAGTGGTTCAGCCGTCCCGAGCTCAATCGCCAGAAGGCCATGCGCGTGTCGTCCGCCAAGGCCGGGGGCGGCTATCGAAAATGGGCCAAGGGCGCGTTGATCGCGATGGTGTTCCTGAACTTCAACAATATTTTTGCCGGCCGCTTCATTCCGGTTTTGATCGGGATGGTGTTTCTCTGGCTACCGGCCATGCTGGCCGACATGCTGACAGGCGAGGACGAATAGATGAAGGGCAAGTTGTTGTATGCCTTGTACGCGATGGTGGTTGTGCTGGCCACCACCAGCGCCAGTGCGCCGGGCACGCGCCTGGGCGGAGGCAGCAGTAGCAGCAGCAGCTGGGGCAGCAGCTACTCCGGCGGCTCAGGATGGTCCTCGGGCGGATCCCACAAGTGACCGTGTACGGGACACCCGGCCGGCACGTGCTGGCGGATTTTCGCGGCGTGGCGCCCGGCCTCCTGACCGACGCGCAAGCGCTGGAGCGGCACATGACCGCGGCGGCGCGCGCGGCCGGGGCGCAGGTGCTGAGCGCGCATTTTCATCATTTCGGGGATGGGGCGGGGGTGACCGGCGTGATCCTGCTCAGCGAATCCCACATCAGCATCCATTCCTGGCCGGAACACCGCTTCGCGGCCCTGGACATCTTCATGTGCGGCGCCGCGCAGCCCGAAACCGCGCTGGACTTCCTGCGCGCCGCGCTGGCGCCCGAGTCTATTCACGTCACCGCTGTCGACCGCGGCTGATCCCGCCGCCGCCCTTGCCCTTGATATTTCGTAAACCCCGCGCCGGGTGAAATTGACGACCGCTATATACCTGGATATATTTCGATCCTGACACGCCGCCACCCACAGGAGAAATACATGTTGCACAAACGCCCGCTCATGGCGTTGACCCTGGCGTTTGCCGCCGTCTGGGGAGCCAATGCCAGCGCCGGAGAAATCGTGGTGTCGGCCGCCGCCAGCCTGACCAACGCCTTCAAGGAAGTGGCGCAAGGCTTTGAAAAGGAACATGCCGGCACCAAGGTGGTCCTGAACTTCGGCGCCTCCGACGTGCTGCTTCAGCAGATCGTGAAGGGCGCGCCCGCGGATGTATTCGCGTCCGCCGACCAGAAGGCGATGGACAAGGCGGTCGAGGAAAAGGCCGTCAAGCCCGCCACCCGCGTGGACTTCGCGGCCAACCAGATCGTGCTGATCGTCCCGACCGACAGCAAGGCGGGCATCAAGTCGCTCAAGGACCTGGAGCGGGCCGAGGTCAAGCGCATCGCGTACGGCAATCCGGCCTCGGTGCCGGTGGGCCGCTACACGCAAGCCGGGCTGCAGGCCCAGGGCCTGTGGGACGCCGTGCAGGCCAAGAGCGTGCTGGCGCAGAACGTGCGCCAAAGCCTCGACTACGTGGCGCGCGGCGAGGTCGATGCGGGCTTCGTGTTCGCGACCGACGCGGCCATCATGCCGGGCAAGGTCGAGGTCGCCGTGCGCGTGCCCTCGACGACGCCGGTGACCTATCCCATTGCGTTGACCACGCGTGAGGCCGCGGCCAAGGAAGCCGAAAGCTTTGTGGCGTATGTCATGTCGCCCGCCGGACAGGCGATACTGTCGCGTTACGGCTTTCAGAAGCCCTGAGCCCCTGTTGAATCGTAGGTTTTGATGAGTGATCCCGTCTGGGTCCCGCTGCTGCTTTCCCTGAAAGTGGCGGGTTGGGCGACGCTATTGGCGACCGTGGCCGGCACGGCCGCGGCCTACGGCCTGTCGCGCTGGCGTTGGCCCGGGCGCGATCTGCTGGACGCCATCCTGACGCTGCCGCTGGTCTTGCCGCCGACCGTGCTGGGCTATTACCTGCTGGTGCTGCTAGGCCGGCGCGGCATCATCGGCGAGACGTTGGCGCGCTGGAACATCGAACTCGTCTTCACCTGGCAGGGCGCCGTGATCGCGGCGTCCGTGGTGGCCTTTCCGCTGGTGTTCAAGTCGGCGCGGGCCGCGTTCGAAAACGTGGATGGCCAGCTTGAAAACGCGGCGCGCGTACTGGGCGTGGGCGAAGCGGGCGTGTTCTTTCGTGTCACCTTGCCGCTGGCCGCCCGCGGCATCGCCGCCGGCATACTGCTGGCCTTTGCGCGGGCGCTGGGCGAGTTTGGCGCCACGCTGATGATCGCCGGCAACCTCCCGGGCCGCACGCAGACCTTGTCGGTGGCCATCTACGAAGCGGTGCAGGCAGGCGACGACGCCACCGCCAACATGCTGGTGCTGGTCACTTCCGTGACCTGCATCGTCGTGCTGCTCGCCGCCGGCAAGCTGGTGCCCATCGGCGCCAATCAGCGCAACGGGGGCGGGCGATGAGCATCGACCTTTCCGTGCGCAAGCACATGGTGTCGGGCGACCGCAAATTCGAGCTCGACGTGCAGTTCACGTCGGCCGCCAAACGCATCGCGCTGTTCGGGCCGTCGGGCGCGGGCAAAAGCCTGACCTTGCGGGCCGTGGCCGGACTGCTGCGTCCCGATGCCGGGCGCATCGCGGTCAACGGGCGGGTGCTGTTCGACAGCCAGACAAATATCTGCCTGCCGGCGCGGTCGCGCCGCGTGGCGTACCTGTTCCAGGACTACGCGCTGTTTCCCCATCTGACCGTGGCGCAGAACATCGCGTTCGGCCTGCGCCGCGGCTGGCTCAATCCGCCACGCCGCGAGGTGACGCGCGAGGCGCAGCGCTGGGTTGACGCCTTTGAACTGGGCGCCATCGTCGGCAGCTATCCCAACGAAATATCAGGCGGCCAGAAGCAGCGTGTTGCGCTGGCGCGGGCGCTGATGCTGCAGCCCGACATCCTCCTGCTGGACGAACCGTTTTCCGCGCTGGATTCGCAGTTGCGCGGCAAGATGCGCCAGGAACTGGACGCGCTGCAGCGCCAGCTGGATGTGCCGATGCTGCTGATCACACATGATCCCGCCGACGTGGAGGCCCTGGCCGACGTGGTGTTCGAGGTGCGCGAGGGCAGGGTGGGGCGCCACGACGAGAACGTGGGGTTGTAGCCGGAGCCGGCCTATCCTCAGTCCAGCACGCCGAGAATCACGCTGGACGCCTTGAAGATCGCCACGGCCTCGGCGCCGATATCCAGATTCAGATCCGCCGCGCTTTCGTTCGTGACGATGGCGGCCATGGTGGCGCCGCCATCCATTTCGATCAGGATTTCGCTGTTGACGGCGCCCGGGCGCAGGTCGGAAATGCGTCCCAGCAATTGGTTGCGGGCCGATAGCCGCAGGCCCGGCCCAGGGGCGCCGACGATCACGGACGACGCCTTGACCAGCGCGATGGCTTCCTTGCCGGGCGCAAGGCCCAACTCCTTGGTGCTTTCGCAGGTGATGGTGGCTGTGACCGTGTGGCCGCCGGCGATTCGCAGGAGCACCTCGTCGTTGACGGCGCCCTCGCGAATCTCGATCACCGTGCCCAAAAATTTGTTGCGCGCGCTGGTCTTGAGCATGAAACGCCTCATCAGGTCGATGTCGCCGCTGGCATCCAGGCCCGCGCGCGTCAGGTTGTCCATGAACTTGCGGTGTTCGACTTCAAGCGCCCGGAAGGTTGCGATCAAACGGCGCGCCCGGTCGGTCAGCTGCGTGCCGCCGCCGCCCTTGCCGCCCGCCGCGCGCAGCACCAGCGGCTCGCCCGCCAGGTTGTTCATCGCGTCGATGGCGTCCCACGCGCCCTTGTAGCTCATGCCCACGGCCCGCGCCGCCGCCGTGATCGACCCGGTCGCGTCGATCTGCGCCAGCAGGTCGATGCGGTTCTTGCCGCCCCAGGTCTGGGCGCCGGAGCGAAACCAAATGGAGCCGTCGAGTTCAAGCATGCGCGTGTCTGTAGGAATGGCCGAAAGCGACGGGAAGTGTAATGGACCCGGTGCGAGGCGCGATAGGGACGTCGTCCGGCAAAGCGTCACGGCAGTTCGGGCGCGCCGGTAAGCGGGCACCCCCAGTGGCCGGCACGCGCGCCACCGCGTGATCCCCGCCCGCGGTTTTCGCGGTTGCGAATGAGATTCTGTTGAAACTTTGGTGGCTTCGCGGCACTATGTGGGCGCCTTGAACTCACGGAGAGATCGACATGAAAGCGTTGAAATTGCTGACGGCGGGTTCCATGACGGCATTACTGGCGGCCTGCGCATCAGGCCCAACGGTCAAGAGCGATTACGACCACCAGGCCAATTTTGCGCAGTATCAGACGTTCGGCTATATGTCTCCGCTGGGTACGGACAAGGCCGGCTACAACACGCTGCTGACCGAACGGCTCAAGAGCGCGGCCCGCGGCCAGATGGAAATGCGCGGCTACACCTATAGCGCCACCAATCCCGACCTGCTTCTGAATTTCGGCGCCAAGCTCCAGCAGCAGACCGAGGTCACGCCAGGAATGGCGCCGATGGGGCCGTACTACGGTTATCGCGCGGGCTTTTACGGCGGCTGGCCCGGCTACGGCTGGGGCGACGACGTCTATCAATACACCGAGGGTACGCTGAGCGTCGACCTGGTCGATGCGCGCCGGCGCCAACTGGTCTGGGAAGGCGTCGCCGTGGGTGAGGTCCAGAATCCAGCCAGCGCCGGCTCATCAGAAAACGTGGACAAGGTGGTGGCGGAGGTATTCGCCAAGTACCCGTTCCGCGCCGGCGTCGGCACGCCGCAGGTTCCGGACAAGACCAAGCGCTAGAGGACGCCGCATGACCCCTCGCCGCAAGGCCCTGGCCGAAGACACCGGCGATACGCCGCCCTACGATACCGTCGCGCTTGTGCTGCAGGGCGGCGGCGCGCTCGGTTCCTATCAGGCGGGGGTGTACCAGGGCCTGCACGAAGCCGGCATCCGGCCCAACTGGATTTCCGGCATTTCCATCGGGTCGATCAACGCGGCCATCATCGCCGGATCCGCCGAAGACGAGCGGATCGAACGCCTGCGCGGGTTCTGGGAAAGCATCTGCCGGCCGACCGGCTTTGCGTCGTTGCCCTGGGGCGACGCCTTCACCCGCATGTTCGAAGGCCAGCCGTTCGGCTTTGGGTCGCCCGCGATGAACGGGCAGGTCTCGGCGATGCAAGCGCTGCTGACCGGCCAGCCGGGTTTCTTCAAGCCGCGCTTTCCGCCGCCCTATCTGGTGCGGGGCCGCGGCGCCGCGTCCACCAGCTTCTACGACACGACGCCGCTGGCCGACACCCTGCGCCAGTTCGTGGATTTCAAGCTGCTCAACAGCGGCGCGGTACGGGCCAGTTTCGGCGCCGTGAACGTACGGTCGGGCAACTTCGCGTATTTCGACACCCTGCACCACACGCTGGGGCCCGAGCACGTCATGGCTTCGGGCGCCTTGCCGCCGGGGTTCCCGTCGGTGGAGATCGGCGGCGAGCACTACTGGGACGGCGGCGTCGTCTCCAACACGCCGCTGGCGCAGGTGCTGACGACGGAAAACATGCGCGACACCCTGGCGTTCCAGGTCGATCTCTGGCCGGCGCGCGGCGAGCTGCCCACGTCGCTCGAAGAGGTGGCCGAGCGGCAAAAGGATATCCAGTATTCCAGCCGAACCCGCCTGGTCACCGACCAGTTGCGGCGCGTGCTGAAACTGCGCCACGGTTTGCAGCGGCTGCTTGAACGCCTGCCGGAAAGTGAACGCGACGCGCCGGATTTGGCCGACATCCGCAAGCTTTCGCACACGCCGGCCACCAACATCATCAACCTCATTTACGAGGCCAAGCACCGCGAGCGGTACTCCAAGGACTACGAGTTTGGCACCGAGGCCATGCGCGAGCACTGGGAGTCGGGGCTGACGGACATCCGGCGCACGCTTGAAAAGCCGGGCATCCTGGACCGGCCGACGCAGGATAGCTGCTTCGTCACGCACGACATCCATCGCAACGGCACCCGGCATTCGTAGCGGGTGGCGGGGTTATCGCGGGGTTTGAAGATCGGATTGGTCTGATAGATGAGCGGCGACAAGCGCAGAACCCCGCCGCGGGGGTAGGCTTTCGGGACAAACCGCAACCTTGTTCCGGGACGGGCCGCCCCAGGCATGCCATCGGCCGTCCTGGTGGAGATCTGCCTTGAATTCTCCCTTTCTTGCTCCCGGTATTGCCCCCGTTCCATCGCCCGTTCCTTCCCCAGCGCTCGCCAAGCCCAACCCGCTCAAGCCCGCGTGCAGCAGCCGGCAGGCGCCAACGCCCGGCCCATGGGCGCCAAGCCCGGCGCACGAACCCGTGGACGGCTGGTGGAGCCTGCTCTACTGGGGCTGGACCTTGCAGTTGCCCAACGGCGTGCGCCTGGATCTCACCGAGGTCGAGCGCGCCTGCTTCGCCTGCCTGGTAAAGAGCCCGCGCCGCGAACTGGCCCGCAGCGAAGTGAAATTTCTGCGCGGCGGCATGAACATGCGGTCGCTCAATGTCGCCATCTGCCGGCTTCGCAGCAAGGTCCGCCTTGCAGGCGCGCGGTTGCCGCTGCACACGGTGCATGGCGTGGGCTATGCATTCCTGGGCAATCTGCGGGAGCTCGCCAGCGACTAGAAATTGTTGCGGAATTGCTCCCGAAAGTTCCCCCAAACTGCCCGAAAGTACGTGATTTCCCCAATATCTGAGTTACATTACTGGGCTATTCACGTGTCGTTGGTGACGCTTGGTCATGATTTGATCGCTGCCTCCTGGCACGTTCGGATTGCTGCGGTTCCTGACGCGATGTCACGACGCGATTCATTACGCTACGCGGGGGTTTCAATGCGGTTTTCGCCTAAACGATTTTCGGGTCTGGCAGTTTCCGGTGGCGTCCTCGCGCTGATATTGGCGGGTTGTGGCGAACGACCCCAGATGAATCCCGGCATGCCTCAGGTCAGCGTCGTCACCGTGCAGCCGCAGCGCGCACCCATCGTCTCTGAATTGCCCGGCCGCGTGGATGCGGTGCGCGACGCGCAGATCCGCGCCCGTGTCACCGGCATCGTGCAGCGCATCACGTTCGAGCAGGGTGGCGACGTCAAGGAAAACCAGCTTCTGTTCAAGATCGATCCGGCGCCCTACAAGGCCGCCTACGATCAGGCGACAGCCCAGTTGAAGCAGGCGCAGGCCAATCTGTTCAGCGCCAAGCTGCTGGCCGACCGCTATGCCCCGCTGGTCAAGGCCAACGCCGTCAGCAAGCAGGAATATGACAACGCCGTGGCATCCTTCCGCCAGGCCGACGCCACCGTCGCCGCCGCCAAGGCCGCGCAGGACAACGCCGCGATCAACCTGAGCTACACGGACGTCACCTCGCCGATCACCGGCCGCATCGGCAAGCCGCTGGTCACCGAGGGCGCGCTGGTCGAATCGACCTCCGCCACGCAAATGGCAACGGTGCAGCAGCTCGATCCCATCTACGTCGACTTCACGCAGTCCACCGCCGACCTGGCCGCGCTGCGCCGCGCTTTCGCCAGCGGCCGTCTGCAGCAAGTGGGCAAGGACGCCGCCCGCGCCACCGTCGTGCTCGAAGACGGCTCTGAATACGAGCATCCCGGCAAGCTGCTGTTCACGGGCATTACCGTGGATCCGAGCACGGGCCAGGTGAACCTGCGCGCCGAAGTCCCCAATCCCGACGGCATCCTCTTGCCCGGCATGTACGTGCGCGTCCGGCTGGAGCAGGGCTTTGACGACGTTGCCCTGATGGTTCCCCAGCAGGCGCTGCAACGCACCGCCGATGGCAAGCAGAGCCTGATGCTCGTGCGCGACAACAAGATCGCGCAGTCACCCGTCACCACCGGCGGCGCCTTCCAGAACAACTGGCTGATCACCAGCGGCCTGAAGGCCGGCGACGTGGTCGTGGTCGAGGGCTTCCAGAAGATCCGTCCCGGCGCGCCGGTGCAGGTCAGCCAATGGAACCGGGGCGGGGCGCCCGCACAGGGCGGCGCGCCTGCCGCGCAGCCTGGCGCCAAGCCGGCTGAACCCGGCGCAACGCCGGCCGCCAAGCCCGCCGAATCCGCACCGCAGCCCGGCGCCAAGCCGGCCGAGCCTGCCCAGCAGGACAAGGCCGCAGGCCAGAAATCGTAAGCGGCACGCGGCGCAGCAAGCGCCGCGTTCCCCTTTGGTGAGCATCGCTTTCAGAGTCAGCCCACATGCCGCAATTTTTTATCGATCGACCAATCTTCGCCTGGGTAGTTGCCCTTTTCATTCTGCTGGCAGGGGTGTTGGCCATCCCGAACATGCCGGTCGCGCAGTACCCCGATGTGGCGCCGCCGGCCATCACGATCACGGCAACCTATCCGGGCGCGTCGGCCCCGGAAGTGGCCGAGTCGGTCACCAGCATCATCGAAGACCAGCTCAACGGCGCCAAGGGCCTGATCTATTACGAGTCCGTCAGCGATTCCTACGGCACCTCGACCATCACCGCCACGTTTGCGCCCGGCACCAATCCTGACCTGGCGCAGGTGGACGTGCAGAACCGCGTGTCCAACGTGATCGCCCAACTGCCCGCCGCGGTGCAGCAGCAGGGCCTGCAGTACGAGCAGACCAGTACCGGCTTTCTGATGATCGTGACGCTGTCGTCCACCGACGGCACGCTGGACCAGACGGCCCTGGCCGACTACATCACCCGCAACGTGAAGAACCCGGTTTCCCGGGTGCCTGGCGTCGGCCAGTTCCAGCTCTTTGCCGCGCCGCGCGCGATGCGCATCTGGGTGGACCCGGCCAAGCTGGTCGGTTTCAACCTCAGCATGGCCGAGGTCAACAACGCCATCGCCAGCCAGAACGTGCTGATCTCCGGCGGCAGCATCGGCGCGCCGCCCAATCCCGATTCGCAGCGCATCACCGCCACGGTCACGGCCAACGGCCAGCTCAGCACGGTCGACGGCTTCGGCCGGATCGTCCTGCGCGCCAACACCGACGGCTCAAAGGTGCTGCTGCGCGACGTCGCCCGCATCGAGGTCGGCGCCGACAATTATCAGTTCGGCGCCCGCCTGAACGGCAAGCCGACGGCCGCTTTCGCCATCGTGCTGTCGCCCAACGCCAACGCGCTGGCCACGGCGCAAGGCGTGCGCAACCAGATGCAGGAGCTGTCCAAGTATTTTCCGGACAACATCCAGTACTCGGTGCCGTACGACACCGCGCCCTACGTCAAGGTCTCCATCGAGCAGGTGCTGCACACCCTGGCTGAAGCCATGGTGCTGGTGTTCCTGGTCATGTATCTGTTCCTGCAGAACGTGCGCTACACGCTGATCCCGGCGCTGGTCGTTCCGGTGGCCATGCTGGGGGCGTTCGCGGTGATGCTGGCGCTCGGGTTCTCGATCAACGTGCTGACCATGTTCGCGATGGTGCTTGCCATCGGGATTCTGGTGGACGATGCCATCGTGGTCGTCGAAAACGTCGAGCGGATCATGGCGACCGAGGGCCTGCCGCCCAAGGAGGCCACCAAGAAAGCCATGCCGCAGATCAGCGGCGCCATCATCGGGATCACGCTGGTGCTGGTGACGGTGTTCCTGCCGCTGGCCTTCATGAGCGGGTCGGTGGGCGTGATCTACCGCCAGTTCTCGGTGGCCATGGCCGTGTCCATTTTCTTCTCGGCGCTGCTGGCGCTGACCTTCACACCGGCGCTGTGCGCCACGATCCTCAAGCCCGTGGCCAAGGGCCACCACGAGGACAAGAAGGGTTTCTTCGGCTGGTTCAACCGCAAGTTCGACGCCACCACCCATGGCTACCAGAACTGGGTGTCGCGCATCCTGCACAAGGGCGGCCGGATGATGCTGGTGTTCCTGGTGCTGGTCCTGCTGCTGGGCTGGCTGTATCTGCGCCTGCCGTCGTCGTTCCTGCCCGAGGAAGATCAGGGCTATGTGGTCAGCAACATCGAACTGCCCACCGGCGCCAGCGCCAACCGCACCGTCGAGGTCATCGAGCAGGTCGAAAAGTACTTCCAGGGCATCCCCGCCGTCGAGAACATCATCGCCGTGCAGGGCTACAGCTTTAACGGCAACGGCCTGAACGCCGCCATCGCGTTCACCACGCTCAAGGACTTCAAGGACCGCAAGGAACGCCAGGATTCCGCCGGCGCGATCGCCTTCACCGCCTTCGAAAAGCAGCTCATGGGCATCCATGACGCGCAGGTGTTCACGCTGGTGCCGCCGGCCATCTCGTCGCTGGGCAACGCCACGGGCTTTGACCTGCGCCTGCAGGATCGCGGCGCGGCCGGCACCGATGCACTGGCCGCGGCCACCGCCCAGCTGATGGGCGAGGCCATGAAGAGCCCGGTGCTGTCGCAGGTCCGCGTCACGGGCCTGTCGGCGGGCACGCAGCTCACCCTGAACATCGACCGCGACAAGGCGGCGGCGTTGGGCGTGGACTTCAATGAAGCCGCCTCGCTCATTTCCACGGCGGTTGGTTCGGCGTATCTCAGCAAGTTCCCCAACATGGGCCGGATGCAGAACATCTGGGTGCAGGCGGACGCGCCTTACCGCATGCAGTTGTCCGACGTGCTCAAGCTGAACGCGCGCAACGGGCAGGGCGGCATGGTGCCGCTGTCCACGTTCGTGTCGGCGGAATGGGTCCAGGGTCCGGTGCAGGTGGTGCGCTACAACAGCTACGAATCCATGCGTATCGGCGGCAGCTCGGCGCCGGGCTACTCCACGGGCGAGGCCATGGACGAAATGCAGCGGCTGGTCGCCCAGTTGCCGCAGGGCTTCGGCTACGAGTGGACGGGCCTGTCCTACCAGGAACTGCAGGCAGGCAACCAGGCGCCCATCCTGATGGGCCTGTCGCTGCTGGTCGTGTTCCTGGTGCTGGCCGCGCTGTACGAAAGCTGGGCCATTCCGATCTCCGTCATGCTGGTGGTGCCGCTGGGCATGCTGGGCGCGGTGGCGCTGGTCAGCGTGCTGGGCATGTCCAACGACGTGTACTTCCAGGTGGGGATGGTGACCGTGATCGGCTTGGCGGCCAAGAACGCCATTCTTATCGTGGAGTTCGCCAAGGACCAGTACGCCCGCGGCATGGGCCTGTACGAATCCGCGGTGGAGGCCGCCCGATTGCGCTTCCGTCCGATTCTGATGACGTCGCTGGCGTTCATCCTGGGCGTGATCCCGCTGGCGATGGCCACCGGCGCAGGTGCAGCCAGCCAGCGCGCGGTCGGCCTGGGCGTGCTGGGCGGCATGCTCGCCGCCACGCCGTTCGCCGTGATTTTCGTGCCGACGTTCTTCGTGGTGGTGCTGGGTCTCTTCAAGACCCGCCCGCGCCTCCTGGGCGCCGAAAAACGCCTCTTCGAGGAAGAACAGGCGGCCAAGAAGGCGGCGGCCGAAAAGGCCGCCTTGCCGGCAACGCCTCAGCCCGCACAACCCACTGGTGGCCAGGAGGGCAAGGAATGAAAGCCCTGATGTTCAGACAGACCGCCTTGTCCGCCTTTGTGGCGGTGGCGTTGGCCGGCTGCTCGCTGGCTCCCGAATACAAGCGTCCCGACGCCCCGGTCAGCCCTGCGTGGCCCGACCAGCCCAAGGTGCAGTACGGCGCGTACACGCGCGCCACCACGCTGGGCTCGCAGCCTGCCGCCGACGTGATGCCGCAAGCCGGCACGCCCGCGGCAGATCTGGGATGGCGCGAATTCTTCCGCGATCAACGCCTGCAGGCGCTGATCGAACTCTCGCTGGTCAACAACCGCGACCTGCGCGTTGCGGTCCAGCGCGTCGAAGAAGCCAGGGCGCAGTACGGCATCCAGCGCGGTGCGCAGTGGCCCAGCATCGGCGCCGGCATCCAGGGCCAGCGCCAGCACCTGCCGGCCAACATGCGGCCCGGCGGCCCCGATTCCAGCTCGATCAGCAGCACGTACCAGGCCGGCATCGGCCTTACGACCTTCGAGATCGACCTGTTCGGCCGCCTGCGCAACCTGTCCGAGGCGGCGTACCAGCAGTACCTGTCGACGGAGCAGGCGCAAAAGAGCGTGCACATCACGCTGGTCGGTTCGGTCGCGCAGTCGTATTTCAACCTGCGCGCCGCCGAGGTCCAGCTGGAACTGACGCAGCGCACGCTGGCCTCGCGCCAGGAATCCTATGACCTGGTCAAGCGCCGCTTCGACGGCGGCGTGGCGTCCGAACTGGATTTGAACCAGTCCAAATCGCTGCTGGACACGGCCTCCGCCGACCTGGCGCAACTGGCGCGCGCCCGGTCGCAAGCCATGAACGCGCTGGTGCTGGTGGTGGGCACGCCGCTGCCCGACACGCTGCCCCCGCCGGCCACGTTCGGCCGCGACCAGCTGCTGGCCACGGTGCCGTCCGGCCTGCCGTCCGACCTGCTTGAGCGCCGTCCCGACATCGCCGCCGCCGAAAACCAGCTGCTGTCCGCCAATGCCAACATCGGCGCGGCGCGCGCGGCGTTTTTCCCGACCATCTCGCTGACCGGCCTGTTGGGCGTGGCCAGTCCGTCGCTGGGCGACCTGTTCAAGGGCGGGCAGGGCTACTGGAGCTTCTCGCCGTCGATCACGACGCCGCTATTTGCCGGCGGCAGCATCCGTGAGGGACTGAGCCTGGCCAAGGCGCGCGACAATATCGCGGTCGCACAGTACGAACAGACCATCCAGCAGGCGTTCCGCGAAGTGTCGGACGCGCTGGCGGGCGAGGCCACCTATGGGGCCCAACTGGACGCCCAGCGCGCGCTGCAGGATTCGTCGGCGCGGACGCTGGAGTTGTCGAATTTGCGTTATACCAACGGTATCGACAGCTACCTGCAGGTGCAGACCGCGCAGGTGGACTTTTTCAACGCCCAGCTGTCGCTGGTGCAAACCGGCCTGGCCGCGCTGATCAACCGCGTGGAGCTGTACAAGGCGCTGGGCGGCGGCTGGGAAGAAACCACGAAAGTGCAATGATAGAACTCGGTGTAAATATTGATCACGTCGCCACGCTGCGGCAGCAGCGCCACACGGTGTATCCCGACCCGATCGCCGCGGCGCTGCGCGCCGAAGACGCCGGCGCCGACCTGATCACGCTGCATCTGCGCGAAGACCGGCGTCACATTCAGGACGCCGACGTCTACGCGATCCGCCCGCAACTGCGCACCCGCATGAATCTGGAATGCGCAGTCACGCCGGAAATGCTGGAGATCGCCTGCGCGGTCAAGCCCAGCGACGTCTGCCTGGTGCCCGAAAAGCGCACCGAGCTCACGACCGAAGGCGGGCTGGAAGTCGCCGGCGCCATGGGCCCGGTCTCCGACGCCGTGGCGCTGCTGGCCGAAGCCGGCATCCGCGTATCGCTGTTCATTGATCCGGACCCGGTCCAGATCGCCGCCGCCGCCAAGGCCGGCGCGCCCGTCATCGAACTGCACACCGGCGCCTACGCCGAAGCCGAGGGCGAGGCTGCCCAGGCGGAATTGCAGCGCATCCGCCTGGCCGTGGCCGAAGGGCTGCGCCACGGGCTACGCGTGAACGCCGGCCATGGCCTGCACTATGGCAACGTCAAGCCGGTGGCCGCGCTGGACGGCATTTCCGAACTCAACATCGGCCACGCCATCGTCGCGCAGTCGATCTTCGACGGCTGGGAAAAAGCCGTGCGCGATATGAAGGCGCTGATGGTGCAGGCGCGCCTGCACGCGCTGCGCGGGCTTTGAACGCGGGCCGATGACGCGTTTTGACCGCTAGCCAGGCGATGCCGATGTCCGACTCTTCTTCCGCCATGCCCGCCGGCGCCATTGCCGGCATCGGCATGGACCTCCTGCGCATCGACCGCATCGAACGTGCGCTCGCCCGTCACGGCGACCGGTTTGCCGAAAAGATCCTCGGCCCCGAGGAACTCCTGAAATTCCACGCCCGCCGCGCCCGCGACCCGGTCCGCGGGCTGCGCTTTCTGGCCACCCGCTTTGCCGCCAAGGAAGCGTTTTCCAAGGCCATCGGGCTGGGCATGCGCATGCCGATGACCTGGCGGCGCGTGCAGACACTTAACGCGCCGGGCGGCCGCCCCGTGCTGGTGATCGCGCCCGAACTGCTGGGCTGGTACGCTGACCGGTTCGGCGCGGCCCACGTTTCCATTACCGATGAATCCGACATGGCCGCCGCATATGTGGTGGTCGAGCGCAAGCCCTGAGACCGGGGTCATCCCCGCCGGCTTGCCGCACCTAGCTACAAGGACAGCCTCCATGGCCAAGAAAAAATCCAAGGCGGTCCTGCCTCCCGGCCCCGTGATGGTCGATGTGGCGGGATACACGCTCACGAAGGCGGAAAAGAAGCGCCTGCGTCACCCCCTGGTGGGCGGCGTCATCCTTTTTGCCCGCAATTTTGAAAACCGCGCCCAGCTCACCGCGCTGACGCGTCAGATCCACAAGGCCCGCAAGGAGCCGCTGCTGATCCTGGTGGATCACGAAGGCGGCCGCGTGCAGCGGTTCCGCGACGACGGCTTCACGCCCCTGCCGCCGATGCGCGCGCTGGGCGAACTGTGGGACAGCGACCCGCTGCAGGCGATGCGCCTGGCGACCGAGGCCGGTTACGTCCTGGCCGCCGAGCTGCGCGCCTGCGGCGTGGACATGAGCTTCACGCCCGTGCTGGACCTGGATTACGGCGTCAGCAAGGTGATCGGCAACCGCGCCTTCCATCACGATCCCCGCGTGGTGACGATGCTGTCGCGCGCGCTGGTGCAGGGCCTGTCCCTGGCCGGCATGTCGTCGTGCGGCAAGCATTTCCCCGGTCACGGTTACGTGGGCGCCGACTCGCACCACGAGATCCCGGTTGATCCGCGCACGCTGGACGACATCCTGAAGGACGACGCCGCGCCCTACGCCTGGCTGGGCGACGCCGTGCTGCCGTCCGTCATGCCCGCGCACGTCATCTATCCCAAGGTGGACAAGCATCCGGCGGGCTTTTCCAAGCGCTGGGTGCAGGGCATCCTGCGCAAGCGCCTGGGATACGATGGCGTCGTGTTCTCGGACGACCTGACCATGGAAGGCGCCTCGGTCGCGGGCGACATCCTGGACCGCGCCAACGCCGCACTGCGAGCTGGCTGCGACATGGTGCTGGTGTGCAACCGCCCGGACCTGGCCGACGACCTGCTGGCTCGGCTTGAGTTCGACCATGCGCCCGAGTCCGTGGCGCGCATCCGGCGCCTGATGCCGCGTTTCGACGCGCCCGATTGGGACACCCTGCAAGCCGAAAGCCGTTACCAGAATGCCCGACGACTTCAATCTCAAATCGTTCCTGTCTGACCTGCCGCATCTGCCGGGCGTTTACCGGCACCTGGATGCGGCAGGCGAGGTCATGTATGTCGGCAAGGCGCGCGACCTGAAGAAGCGCGTCTCGTCGTATTTCCAGAAGACGCTGTCCAGCCCGCGCATCGCCCAGATGGTGGCGAAGGTGGCGCGGCTTGAAGTTACGGTGACGCGCTCAGAAGCCGAAGCGCTGATCCTGGAAAACAACCTCATCAAGAGCCTGAAGCCGCGCTACAACATCCTGTTCCGCGACGACAAGTCCTATCCGTACCTGCACATCACCGGGCATGACTGGCCGCGCATCGCGTACTACCGCGGCGCCACCAACAAGCGCGGACAGTTCTTCGGCCCGTTCCCCAACGCCTGGGCGGTGCGCGAAACCATCCAGATCCTGCAGAAGGTGTTTCGCCTGCGCACGTGCGAGGACAGCGTCTTCGCCAACCGCTCGCGTCCCTGTCTGCTGCATCAGATCGGGCGCTGCTCGGCGCCGTGCGTGGGCGCGATCGAAGCGGCCGAATACGAGCGCGACGTGCATCGCGCCGTGCGCTTTTTGAACGGCGAGGCCAAGGACGTCATGGGCGAAATCGAGGCCCGCATGCTGCAGGCCTCCACCGAGCTGCGCTTCGAGGAAGCCGCGGCGCTGCGCGACCAGATGGGCTCGCTGGCGCGCGTGCTGCATCAGCAGACCATGGAAAACGTCAGCGGCGAGGACACCGACATCATTGCGGTGGCCATTGCCGGCGGCAAGGTCTGCGTGAACCTGGCCATGGTGCGCGGCGGCCGCCATCTGGGCGACAAGCCGTTCTTTCCGTCGCACGCCGAGGGCGAGGCCGCGCCGCAGGTGCTGGAAGCCTTCGTGGCCCAGCATTACACCGACAACGCGATGCCGCCGATCCTGGTCTGTTCCCACGCCTTGCCAGATCCCGAGCTGATCGCGCTGCTGGTCGAGCAGGCCGGCGGCCGGCCGTCGCGGGTGTTGACGCGTCCGCAGGGCACGCGCCGATCCTGGCTGGAGCAGGCCGCCAAGAACGCCGAAATGGCGCTCGCCCGCGCGCTGACCGAATCTGGCGCCCGCGCCGCACGCACGCTGGCGCTGGCCGAAGCCCTGGACCTGGACACCGACGAAGCCGCGCTGGACGCCCTGCGCATCGAATGCTTCGACATCAGCCACACCGCCGGCGAGGCCACTCAGGCCTCCTGTGTGGTGTTCGAACACCACGACATGCAGCCCTCGCTGTACCGCCGCTACAACATCGCCGGCATCACGCCCGGCGACGACTACGCCGCCATGCGCCAGGTGCTGACCCGCCGCTTCGCCAAGGTCGCCGACGGCGACGCGCAGATGCCCGGCCTCGTCCTCATCGACGGCGGCAAAGGCCAGGTCGAGGTCGCGCGCAAGGTTTTCGCGGAACTGGGCCTGGACATCCAGACGCTGGTCGGCGTGGCCAAGGGGGAAGGGCGCAAGGTCGGCCTGGAAACCCTGGTCTTCGCAGATGGCCGTCCGCCCGTCGCCCTGGGCGGCGAATCCGCCGCCCTGATGCTGATCGCCCAGGTCCGCGACGAAGCCCACCGCTTCGCCATCACCGGCATGCGCGCCCGCCGCGCCAAGACGCGCAACGTCTCGCGCCTGGAAGAAATCGAAGGCGTGGGCGCCCGCCGCCGCCAACGCCTCCTGGCCCGCTTCGGCGGCTTCTCCGGCGTCGCCCGCGCCAGCATCGAGGACCTGGCATCGGTGGACGGCATTTCGCAAGACCTGGCAATCCGCATCTACGAGGCGCTGCGCTGAAGCCCCGGAATCGCCCAGATGTCACGAATTTGTGTCACCCTCGACGCCGACCACCGAGACGCCCGAACGTGGAGCCTCGCCGATAAGCTTGACGACGTCCCAGAGCGAACGCTTCAATTCACGCCCAACTCATCAACCCGCCCCCAAATTTCCAC